>JAOAHW010000006.1 GCA_026415015.1 Syntrophorhabdaceae bacterium | reverse complement strand
CAATTACTGTATTGTCCTTTGTCTGGAGGATGAGGCTACAGCCAAGAGAACAGAAGTTGCACGTTGTGGGAGTTTGGTTTTCTGGCGCACCATACCATTTTCCTGTTTTCACACTCAGCGTCCCTGTAGGACACACATTTACACAGGCACCACAGAATTCACATCCTGCCTCAACATGGGTTCTGTCAAAGGCAGGACCTATGGTGGTGAGCTGTCCCCTCTGCTTGAAACTTAATGTGCCATTCAGTCGTATATCATTACACACCCTGATACACCTGCCGCAAAGTATGCATAGGTTATAATCTCTGTCATAGAATGGGTCATATTTTTCTATGGGGAAATTACGGTAGTAGACAGGATAGGATGTCTCGGTAAGGCCTATCTTCTCTGTAATGGTCTGGAGTTCACATCTATGGTCATTGGGACAGTAACGGCATCCTGTTGTGTAGCCTACCTTCCTTATTGTCCCTTGAAACTCCTTGCATTCATCCTTTTCTGAGCAAAAAAGGCAGCTTGCCGGGTGTTCGCTCAAAAGTAGCTTTAATATCTCCTGCCGTAGATTTCTTATCTCCTGTGTATCTGTTCTTATGACCATACCTTCATCTACTGGGGTAGTACAGGATGTGGGGAAGCCCCTTATGCCGTCTACCTCAACAATACATAAACGGCATGCACCATAAGATGTCAGATGCTCAAGGGCGCAAAGGGATGGTATGTAGATATTATTCATCCTCGCTGCCTGGAGTATTGTAACCCCTGGTTTTACATCTAATTTTTTGTTATCAATCGTTAAACTTATGGTCTTTTCTTTTGTCATGATCTCTTCTCCGCTGTGCGAATAACAATTGCATCGCCGGCAATGGCATCAAAACGGCAGATTTCATAGCAGGAACGACATTTTATACATTTAGTGGGGTCAAGGTTATGGGGCTCTGACCGAGGGCCTGATATAGCGCCTGTTGGACATACCCTTACACATGACTGGCATCCTGTGCATTTCTCTTTAATTACCCTGTATTCAATCAAATCTTTACAGACAACTGCACGGCAACGGCCGTCTTTTATATGTTCAAGGTACTCGTTTCTGAAGTATCTCAGTGTGGTAAGGACAGGATTGGGCGCTGTTTGACCAAGCCCGCATAATGCCCCTTTCTTTATGGTATCCCCGAGGTTTCGCAATGTCATTAGATCCTCAGGGTTCCCCTCACCATGGGTGATCCTCTCAAGGATCTCCACCATATGTTTAGTCCCCACACGGCACGGTATGCACTTGCCGCAGGATTCCTTCTGTGTAAAGTCTAAGAAATACTTTGCCACATCCACCACACATGTGTCCTCATCCATTACTATAAGTCCTCCTGAACCCATGATAGAACCTGCAGATGCAAGGGACTCATAGTCAACAGGTAGATCAAGGAATTCCTCAGATAGACAACCGCCAGATGGACCTCCTGTCTGAATTGCCTTGAAATTCTTCTGAACCCCACCACCTATATCGAATATGATCTCCCTAAGTGTTGTCCCGAGCTGCACCTCAATGAGGCCTGACCTTCTTATCTTACCCACAAGGGAGAAAGTCTTTGTGCCTCTGTTGCCTTCCTTACCGAATCTGGTATACCACTCTGCACCGTTTCTCAAGATATTTGGTAGTGTCCCTAAGGTCTCTACATTATTGATAATGGTAGGACAGCCAAACAGACCTGAAATGGCAGGAAATGGTGGTCTTGAACGGGGCATGCCACGCTTTCCCTCTATGGATGCAATGAGTGCTGTCTCCTCACCACATACAAAAGCACCGGCACCCTCTTTGATTTTAATATCAAAACTGAACCTTGAACCAAGGATATTATTGCCCAGGAGCCCATATTCCTTCATCTGGGCTATGGCTTTTTTGAGCCTCTCTATGGCAAGGGGGTATTCTGCCCTTATGTAGACTATTCCTTTACTGGCACCTATGGCATAGCCTGCTATGAGCATACCTTCGAGGACAGCATGGGGGTCAGACTCAATAAGAGACCTGTTCATAAATGCACCTGGGTCACCTTCATCGGCATTGCATATTAGATATTTCTGTTCCCCTGGTGAGTTTCTACAGACCGTCCATTTCTTAAATGTGGGGAAACCAGCACCACCCCTACCCCTCAAACCTGCCTGACGGACAGCACCTATAACATCTTCAGGGGTCATCTTCAGGGCATTCATAAAACCCTGATAGCCGTCTGTGGCAAGATAATGGTCAATCTCCTCAGGGTCTATTATGCCACAATTTCTAAGGACTATCCTCACCTGGGGTTTGAGCATGGGGTGTTCAAATAGGGGCGGGATATCCATGAATGTTTCTCTGCTAAAATTACCTATAGATGCCCTTGCAAAAGGTTGGCCCTCTAAGAGGTGGCTTTTGAGGATGTGGCCCAAGACCTTTGTATTTACATTAGAATAGCTTATCCTTGGTTGACCGGGCATCTTGATATCCACAAGGGGCTCAAGATAACAAGGCCCTATACAGCCAACCTGGATAACCCTTGCATTGACCTTGTTCTCACTTATGTATCTTTCGATTTCATCCACAAGCTCAAGGGCACCTGCTGCCCTTCCACAAGAGGCTGCGCCAACATAGATTACAGGATCTTTATTGTCCTGTAATTCTTCCCATTTACCCTTTGCCAATGTAATCTTCTTTTTTAGTTTATTCATATTTTTTCAATAGCTCCGATAATTTAGTTACAGTCATACGACTGGATATTTCCTTATCGATCTGCACAACAGGAGATAAGGCACAACATCCAAGACAGGCAACCCTGTCAAGGTCAAAACGTCTATCAGCAGTGGTCTGGCCGCATTTAATATCGAGTTCCCGCTCCAGCATCTCAAGAAGCGTTGCCCCACCCCTTACATGACAGGCAGTCCCCAGGCAGACCTTTATGGAATGGCGGCCTGGGGGTGTAAAGCGGAACTGGGCATAAAAGGAAGATACTCCGTATATCTGGTTTTCTGTAACCCTGAGATACCTTGATATCATCTTTACAGACTCGGGGGATACATACCCATATTCCCTTTGAACCTCCTGGAGTATGGGGATCAACTGGTCTGGTGACCTTTCATACTTTTCAAAGATAGAACGCATTTTTTCAGACATATCCATCTCCTGAAATCACTGATATTGTGATTTTTTATTTAAAAAACATTTTAAAAAATTGTTGAGCATGAACATACTAATGGGGGATATTTTGATATAACTGGACTAATGGAAAAATTTCCTCTTTTATCATAACCCCCCTTTGTATTCAAGTTTTTAATAAATCAAAAAAATTATGTCAAGCAAATTTTGATAAAAAAAGAGGGGCGAGATCTTATCCCTCTTGCCCCTCAAGTTAGAGTCTATTTTTCAGGTTCAAGACTCATGAAAAAAAGCTAATTTTTTAGAGCCTTTATCTTATAGTAGGTTATTATGCTTTCCATAGCCCATGGAGGTTACAGTATTCACGGGCAGTCACCTTTTCACCTGTTACAGGGAAGAAAGCCTCTGCTGTCCCACCAGGAGATAGGAACTGACGATAGACCTTACCATCAACAATTAGTTCTATCCACTGGATGTAGTGTTTTTCTTCCATAGGGTGAGGTGCGCTCCCAACCTTTACCTTTATGCCATTTGCCTCTTTCTCAATAACAGGGACGTGTTTTTCAAGGGATGCATCTACAGTATTCTCCTTCATAAGTTTCATGGCCTCGTTGCAGCAAACAAGCTGACCTTTTCCACCAACTAATACCTCTACAATGTTTCCACATACATCACATTTATAAACCTCCAATCTCTCAGCCATAATATACCTCCTTAATTTTATTATTGTTGTCCCATCAGAAAGGGACAATCTTTAGAAGCCTTTGAAATGCTGGATCTAATAAAAGGGTAGAACAGATAATGTTTAGTTATATCAAGACCAATCATTACATCTAATATAAGTCTTCTTTAATAAATCTGCAATTGTGTTATCTACTATTTTTTTGTAATCTTTATCTTTCCCAATAGTATTATAAACTTTCTCAAAAGGTCCTGGTCAAAGCAGTTTCTCATCCCGTTGTTTTTATCTCCATCTTTATTTGGCTGGGTTACCATAATCTTTACTACTTCTTTTGGGGTGAGGGCCTTTTTATATGGTCTGTTTGATGTCATGGCATCAAATACATCTATTATACGCATGATGCGGGCAAGACAACTTATGTTGTTTTTTTCAAGATTAAAGGGATAGCCTGTTCCATCGTAGTTCTCGTGATGATGTAAGACCGCCTTTTTAACAAAAGTAGGGATCTTTGAATCAATGAGCATGGCAACACCGTTCAATGGATGTTTTTGAATCTTTTCCCATTCTATTTCATCCAGGGCACCTTTTTTATTTAGGATGTCCTTGGGGATGTATGCCTTGCCTATATCATGGAGCATAGCAGCTATACCACATTGTTCTATTATGTTATCAAACTTATCATGGGCAGCCTCTTTTTGTATCTCCTCAATTACATCTGGGTTTTTACATAAAAAGGCAATGGTTAGCCAGAATACCTTTGTGGCATGCTCATAGGTCTGATAGTCATGCCCCATTAGCTTGGATAGGGCAGGCAATGAATTATAGTGGTTAATATATATAAGGGCATTTTCAACAAGTTTTTTAATCCTCTCAACAATATCCTCTTTTACAAAACCAGTTGCAACAGTACTTTCAAATGAATTTTTGACTATGTTTGTAGAGACCCTACTTATAATATTGACTTTATGGTCATTGGTTATGGCATTATTTTTGACTATTTCAGTCAGATGGTTTTCAAGATATTCCTCATATTTAATCTCCTCCTCCAGGTCTATGAAGACCTCCTCATGTCCAATCTCTGCAAGTTTATTGAGCTTTTCCTGGGTAACTACATTGCCATCCAAGGCCCATAATGTATAGTGGTTGTTGTATGACTTTATATATATTTTAAATTTAGGCAGGCTCCCTGACACAATAGCCCCAGGGGGTATAGACATGTATCTTGAATCTTCATTCCTGGCCATAGATTGAATGTGTATTAACAAAAAAACAATATAGTTTTATACATACAAATCCCATTGTCAATAAATAAGAATTTTTAAATATCATATTTTTCACCTATCCAGAACCTCCCTTACTCTGGTGAGTAATTCATTGGCTGTGAGGGGTTTCTGGATTAACTGGTAGTCTTCATTTGGTGGTATAGAGGATATCATATCCTTTGTATAACCACTAATGAATATGGCCTTTAGGTCATTATCTTGTTTTTTCAATTCTCTGTATAGAGCTAAGCCGTTTTTTTTAGGCATGACAAGGTCTGATATTAAAAGGTCTGTTTTTTCTATATCTTTGAAGACAGATACTGCCTCATCGCCATCCTTTGCCACAAAAACCCTGTATCCGTAGCTTTCAAGGATCTCCTCTATAAATGACCTTACCTCATCGTCGTCCTCTGCGAGGAGGATTGTCTCATGTCCACCTTTTATGATTCGCAGTTCTTCATCTTTATCGACAGATTTACTATCTATTACAGGCACATAGATATTGAATGTGGCACCCTCTCCAGGGGCACTATCTACAGTAATATAACCATCATGTTGTTTAACAATACCGTAAACAGATGCAAGACCAAGGCCTGTTCCCTTGCCTGGTTCTTTTGTAGTAAAGAAAGGGTCAAAGACCTTTTTCTTTATAACCTCATCCATGCCTATGCCTGTATCTGAGACCTTTATCAATACATACCCCCCTTCTTTTCCAAAACCATGTCTAACAATAAAGTTGCTATCAATGGCAATGGTATCTATCTCTATAGTCATCTTACCGCCATCTGGCATGGCATCTTTTGCATTTGAGGTAAGATTAAATAGTATCTGGCTTATCATGGTCCTGTCTGCCATGACAATAGGATTTTCTGGTGAAGGGATGATATGAAGCTCTATGTTTTCAGTCAAAAGCCTTCTGAGGAGTTTTTCTATGGCCATGACCTCAGCATTTAAATCCAATGGTGCTTTATTTATGGGCTGTTTTCTTGAAAAGGCGAGGAGATTCTTTATAAGATCCGCTGCCCTCTGGGATGCAGAGATTATCTGGTCCATATACTTTTTCCTTTGATCTAATTTATCAAGTCTCATCTGCATGATTGTGGCATAACCAGTTATGGCGGTTAATATATTGTTGAAGTCATGGGCAATACCACCTGCAAGGGTTCCCAGTGCCTCCATCTTCTGGGCATGGAAGAGCTGTTCATGAAGGGATTTGAGCTCCATCTCCTTGTTCTTCCGGTCTGTTATGTCCTCATCTATGCCTTGATAATACATGATATTGCCTTCTTCGTCGTATATGGGATGCATGTTGATGGAGACCCAGATCTTACTACCATCCTTTTTATAGAACTGTGTCTCATAACCTTTTACATCCAAACCCATATCAATCATATCTAATATCTTTTTTCTGTCTTCAGGGTTAACATAAATCTGACTCCCTATATCCTTAACACAGGCTGCCATTTCTTCAAAGGAGTCATATCCAAGTCTTTTGACTATAGCAGGGTTAGCAATAATGAATCTACCATCCCTTGTTGTCTGGTAAATGCCCTCTGTGGCGTTTTCAAATATAGAGCGATAACGTGCCTCTATCCTTTCCTTTTCCGTTATATCCTCATAGGTGATTATATAGAGCCTCTGGGCGAGGACAACACAGTTGATGTTTATCCTTTTTCTGCTTCCATCTTTGCAGGTTATGGTAAATACCCTTGGTATAGACTCGCCTATCTTTAATGGCTCAACACCATCCTTCCAGTATGATATGGCCTCTTTTCTGGATTGTAGGTTAGGGAATGCATATTTAAACCACACTTTACCATTGGGTATATCTGAGAGTTCATAACCAAATATTTCATTGAATTTCCTGTTTACATAGATGTATGTTCCATCTTTATCAATTAAAGCCATGGCAATGGGTGCATTTTCCACAAGGATAGCAAATTTTTCTTTTTCCTCGAGCAACTCACCTTCCAATTGTCTACGGCTCGTTATATCGATTATTGTGCCTTCATAATATATGGTTTTACCTTCATCATCTTTTACCCTTCTTGCATTAGAAAGCGTCCATATAATACCCCCATCTTTTCTATATTGTCTTGACTCGAAGTTTTCTATATAGTCATATTTTTCCAGGGTCTCTACAAAATTAACCCTATCTTCTGAGAGGACAAACACCTGCCTGCCTATATCTTTTATTCCATCTACCATCTCATGGGGATGAGAATATCCATAAAGTGTTGCAAGTGCCTTGTTTACCATAATGAATCTTCCCTCTGGGGTAGATCTAAAGAACCCAACTGATAGGTTTTCTAATATATTGCGGTATGTCTTTTCTTTTTCCTCTAGGGCAAGCTCTGCCTTCTTTTTCTCTGTTATGTCAAAGGCTATTATAAGGACCTTTTCAACTGTATCATCTTTACTGAATATGGGATTATAATAGGCAATAAAGTGCCTACCATCACGCTCATCTTCTAAAGATAGCTTTTTGCGCTTGGCAAATACCTGCTCTAAATGCAACCCCCTTCTTTGCGCCACATGAGCCGGGAAAATATCATAGAAGCCTGACCCTAATATATCTTCAATGGGTCTACCTATCCTCTCTGCAAATGTAGAGTTGGCAAAGATTATCTTCCTATCTCTGTCTACGATGAATATGCTTTCAGGGGCGGTGTTTATGAATGTGTTGATAATATCTGCCTTTTCATTAGACTCTATTTTAAAAGTCCTGTCTTTTTTTGTCATGGGTCGTCCCTTTTTTTCTTTTATATATGTCGTATTAATGTCGTATTAATTATGTTCTTGCAGAATTTTACACAATGTGGATGTTAATTTCCATGTTTAAAAGATAATAGGGGAGGATATAAAATATCTTGCAAATCAGTTTAATAGCTAAGTTATATTGGGTTTGACAGCCCATTATAATAGCTGTTATATTGGAGCATTCATTTTTAAGGGGTATCAGAATTGTATGAGGAGAGGTTTTACAGAAGTATTTCAAGACCCGATGACCTTGTATGTTTTGAGGTTAAATACAAAGAGACAGACCTCTTCTGCTGCACCAAGGCTGACATAAGAGGCCAAATAGAGGACAGGGTAATATTTTACAGGCACCAGCTTGAGGAGTATATAAGGCAGAGGCCTGAATTTCTTGATAGCCTCATACCCATTGAGAATGATAGATTTGCCCCTGATATAGTCAAAAAAATGATAGAGGCATCAACTCTAATCGGTGTTGGACCCATGGCCTGTGTTGCCGGCGCTATTGCTGAGTTTTTAGGCAGGGATATAGAGTTATTATCAGATGAATTTATAATAGAAAATGGCGGTGATATATTTTTAAAGACCAAAAGGCACAGGACAATCCTCATATATGCAAAGGATTCACCTTTCAGTGAAAAGATAGGTATTAGGATTGCCCCAGAAACTACTCCATATGGAGTATGCACATCCTCTGGTACAGTGGGGCATTCATTGAGTTTTGGCCATGCAGATGCGGTCTGCGTTGTTGGTGAGTCGTCATTGTTCTGTGACGGCCTTGCAACATTTATCGGGAATATTGTAAAAAAAGAAAAAGACATCCCCTTTGCCATAGAAAAGGCAAAGACATTTAAGGAAATAAAAGGTATACTTATTGTTATGGGAGACAAACTTGGCATATGGGGTGATATAAAACTTGTAAGGCCATAGACTATTTTAAGGATAAAGCGAGGATTACATGAAAAAGAGGATAATCATAAGGTTTAAAAAGAATATGATAGATAAGCCCATAGTATACAGACTCGCCAGGGATTTTAATCTGGTCTTCAATATCCTCAGGGCCAATGTCCTGCCAAAGGCAGATTCTATTATGGTTGTAGAGCTTGAAGGCACTGATGAGAATTATCAGAGGGGCATTGATTATCTTATAAATGCTGGATGTGATATAGAACCCATAGAGCAGGATATAAAAAGGGATGAGGCAAAGTGTGTCCACTGTGGTGTCTGCACAAGTGTATGCGCACCATCAGCCTTATATTTAAATCGTGATTCTATGAAGGTTGAGTTTGATTATGAAAGATGTGTTGCCTGCGAGTTGTGTGTACGGGTGTGTCCTGTTAAGGCACTGAATGTATACTTTGATTATTGATAGGATACTTTAAAAAACACTAAAGGGAGGTTGTTATGCTAAAGAAGATATTATGTCCTGTTGACTTTTCAGAATTCACAGATGAGGTCCTGTCATATGCAGTAGAGATTACAAAGAAATTTGACGCAGAGCTCCATCTCCTCCATGTTATACCTAATCTCAATTACTTTACACCCTATGAGTCCTTTATGACCCCTGAGAACCTTGTGGCCATAGAGAGGAATATAGAAAAAGAGATAGAGAAGGATTTTGAAAAGATAGAAAAGAAGATAGATATCCCCTTTAAAAAGGTCATCAGGACAGGTATTACCTTTGTGGAGATAATAGACTATATAAAACAGGAATCCATTTCCCTTGTGGTTATGGGGACACACGGAAGAAGCGGTATAGAGCATATATTAATAGGGAGTGTGGCAGAGAAGGTTGTGAGAAAATCACCCTGTCCTGTGCTTACCATAAGACCGGCTGGAAAGACCTTCACCATGCCGTAATATGCCAGAGGTTTATTATAAAAATAACTAAAGAGAGGACATTAAAAAGAGTCTTAGATTTTATCTATTCCAGACTCAAGGTCAAGATACACTGCATCTTGTTGTTCTGCCACCAAAAATGCCAGGGTAGTCTTCACCACCTGACAGGGACCAAGTAGGCATACTGCTGGAACCTCTTTCAATGCCTGTATGACTTTTGTTAGGAGATATCTCTCTATCATCCTTGCATTTATAACATCGCAATGCACAATTTGCAAAGATAAGAATGTCATAGTTTAGTATAAGAATGAATAAAGGCAACCTTTTTAAAACTATTTATATCGTTTTTGGGTGTTGGGGAAATTATAGCAATTTATGTGATGAGATGAGACACTGGCTTTGTTGCAACTTGGCAAATTATATGTTATTTATTGCTTATGAATGACTTTTTTTAAAAAGGGGTTGTTATGGGAATAAAAAATGGGGATTTGAATAGAAGACATTTTTTAAAAATAGGCTTTGCAGGTGCTGCACTGGCGTCAACAGGATTGAATGCCGTGGGTAAACTCTTTGCACAGACCAATCCTACACCTGTATATAGAACCCTTGGCAGGACAGGGCTTAAGATAACTGTGGTGAGCTTTGGTGCTATGCTCACACCGGATCCAGATGTCTTGCGGCAAGCTTTTGATATGGGTATCAATTATGTTGATACAGCCCGAAGATATATGGGTGGCAGAAATGAAGATATTGTTGGCAGGGCAATAAAAGGATATAGGGATAAGGTCTATATTGCCACAAAGGTGCTTGCATCTTCTACTACAAAAAAGGAAGTAATACAGGATGTGGAGAAGAGTTTAAGTGTGCTCAGAGAAGACTATATTGATGTAATACAACTCCACAACCTCACTGATAGCGACCGTATGTTTATCCCTGAGGTCCGTGAGGCACTCGTGACATTGAGAAAACAGGGTAAGGTTCGTTTCTTTGGTGTCACAACCCA
>JAOAHW010000110.1 GCA_026415015.1 Syntrophorhabdaceae bacterium | reverse complement strand
GTTCCTGTAGCAACAGCACGTTCATGCGGCAATTCCATTAAAACAAGGATTGAAACAGACGATATCCCCATATCGTAAGTTCTTCTGTTCGAGTTCATGCGGCAATTCCATTAAAACAAGGATTGAAACAATCAAAAAGCTCAATGGGTTTATAGGTCTTTCTTGGTTCATGCGGCAATTCCATTAAAACAAGGATTGAAACCATCTTGAAATATACTGATGATATGCCAGAACATAAAGGTTCATGCGGCAATTCCATTAAAACAAGGATTGAAACAAATTCAGAATCAGACGAAATAGCACTGTAATTTGGGTTCATGCGGCAATTCCATTAAAACAAGGATTGAAACCAGCCATAGAGAAAACAACAAGTGGTCATGACCATGGTTCATGCGGCAATTCCATTAAAACAAGGATTGAAACATGAATGATTATGACCTTAACATTTCTATTACAGAAGGTTCATGCGGCAATTCCATTAAAACAAGGATGATTTTATATGTTTTCCAGTTTGTTGTAGAGTTTTTTTCTGCTTATGCCGAGGATACGGGCTGCTTTGCTTTTGTTGCCACCTACTGAGTTCAACACATAACGTATATGTTCTATCTCCAGCTCTGCAAGGCTTGCACTCCCTTCTTTTACCTTTATATCAGGCCCTCTAATCTGATTATATCCAGGAGTAAATATGGCCTCAGGCAGGTCCTCAGGCATTATCTCATTCCTGTCCATACTTATAAGACAGGCCCTCTCTATAACATTTGCCAGTTCCCTCACATTGCCAGGCCAGTAGTATCCCTTAAGAAGCTCTTTTACTCTCTCTGAAAGGTGTTTTTTTATCCCTGCCCTGGCGAACTTGATGAGAAAATATTCAGCAAGGAGTGGGATGTCCTCTTTTTTTTCCCTCAAAGGAGGAAGTTGTATAACAAAGGCATTCATCCTGAAGAAAAGGTCTTTTCTGAACCTGCCCTCCTTTACCTCACTGGTAAGGTCTTTATTCGTTGCAAAGACAAAACGGACATCAACCCGTGTCTCCTTTGTATCCCCCAATTTCATAAATGTGCCGTTTTCCAGAACCCTCAATAGTTTTGCCTGTATAGGGGGACTCATATCGCCTATCTCATCAACAAAGAATGTCCCCTCATTTGCTATCTCAAGTAGACCTGGTTTATTGTTGTGGGCGCCAGTGAAGGCGCCTTTTTTATAGCCAAAAAGCTCACTCTCAAGCATAGATTCCTGCAGTGCACTGGAGTTTATGGCAACAAAGGGGTTTGATGCCCTGGGGCTTGAGCTGTGTATTGCCCTTGCAGCAAGCTCCTTTCCTGTACCTGTCTCACCCTGGATGAGTACAGGTGTATCAGTTGCCGCAACAAGAGATATAAGGTCCTTTACCTTCTGCATCTGTGTGCTGTTGCCTACAAACTCATCCTGGACGCTTATCCTCTGGATATGCTCCTTAAGGAGTATATTTTTGTCCTTAAGGGATTTTTTCTCATATGCCTTTGATATGACACTGGACAGTTCTGATATCTTACATGGTTTTGTTAGATAATCATAGGCACCAAGTTTCATGGAGCGTATGGCTGTATCTACTGATGCATAGCCTGTTAACATAATGATCTCAAGAGTTGGCTCTGCCTGCCTCAGTTTAGATAGCAGGTCAATCCCGTCTATATCAGGTAGTTTTATATCCAGGACAGCCACATCAAAGTCCTCCTGGTCTATGATCTTTAGTGCCTCTATGCCTGACGCCACTGTGGTGACGTCCATATCTTCTTTTGATAGCTGTTTTTTAAAGGCCTGGGCTAACTGTATCTCATCATCTACTATGAGTACCCTGATCATTAAGATAATCTCCCTTTATGCCTCCACTTTTTCTGCAGGCAGGTTTATGATAAATGTAGTACCTATTCTGGGCGTGCTTTTTACTGTTATTGCACCTCCCATCTCTTCAAGAAGCTCCTTGCAAAGCGATAAACCAAGACCAATACCCTTTTTTAACTCTTTTGTGGTAAAAAAAGGCTCAAAGATTTTATCTATTATAGAGTTGGGTATCCCCACGCCATTATCTGATATCTCCACTGATAAATTATTTTTGTAAAAGGATGTCTTGATTAATATTTTTGCGTCTGTCCTTTCCTCTACAGCATCGATGGCATTCTTAAGGACATTTATAAAGACCTGTCTTATTGCGCTTGTATCTCCTCTTGCACATGGCAGAGATGGGTCAAGATCTTTTTCTATCTTTATCTTTCCATTATCTGGTATTAGTGTCTCCACAATATTCTCTATCAGGTTATTTATCTCTATAGGTGTTTTTTCAAGACCATTTTTTCTGGGGATATTCAATAGGTCATTAATGGCATTTTTGCATCGGAAGGCCTGTTCCTGAATAATCTCAAGGCTTGCCTTCAGTTCATCTATCTCTGATTTATTTATATTATGCTCATTTAGATTATCCATGGTTGAGCGTGCCAATTCTGCATAGGCAACAAGGGTAGCAAGGGGGTTATTAAGTTCATGGGCGACTCCTGCCACAAGCCTGCCCAGGGTTGCCATCTTTATCTCCTGCATGAGTTTTGCCCTTGTCTTTACCCGTTCTGTGGTCTCTTCAATGATACAGAGGAGCCCCTCTACAGAGCCATCTTTTCCAAAAAGGGGGACACCTTTGAAGTCCATATAGAGATTCCTATCGCCCTTATAAGTAACAAATGGAAAATCCCAGAGGTGAAATGACTCGCCAGCCAGCCCTTTTTTTATATAATCTGCGAGCCCTGAACTTACTGTATAGGGATTTTCAAGCCAGTTAAAGCCTATGAGTTTTTTCTCTGCCTTTTCACCGAGGCCTGAGAGTCTTGCTAATGCAGGGTTTACACTGGTGAACACGCCATTCTTGTCGAGGGTGAATATGGCTACAGGTGCATTATCTATTATTGCCTTGTTGAATTCACTCAAACGCCTAAGCTCATCTTGTGCTATCTTTTTTGCTGTTATATCCTCTATTGAACCTTCCTGATAGATAAATCTCCCCTCTTTATCAAATATCCCCCTCACATTCATAGATACCCATATCTTTGTGCGGTCTTTCCTGTATAATTCACATTCAAAACCAATAACCAATCCTTTTTCCTCTAATAGACTGATAAGTCTATCCCTTGCTGATGGGTCTACATAGTGCTGGTATCCTACATTCCAGATGGTGGAAAGACACTCTTCAGGGGATTCATATCCAAGCATACGGCTCAATGCAGGGTTAACCACAAGTATCTTCCCCTCACGGGTTGCCTGGAATATGCCCTGTCTCTTATACACAT
>JAOAHW010000118.1 GCA_026415015.1 Syntrophorhabdaceae bacterium | reverse complement strand
GGACATACAGGGTCTACAGGGGCATGGGGTCCCTCGAGGTTATGAAAGAAGGCAGGGCAAAGGATAGATACTGTATAGATGATAATGAAATGGAATCAAAGCTTGTTCCCGAAGGCATAGAGGGGAGGGTTCCATACAGGGGTTCCCTCTCTGTCGTGGTTCAACAGCTTGCAGGAGGTCTTAGGGCAGGCATGGGTTATGTAGGATGCCAGAACATAAAAGAGCTTCAGACAAAGAGTAGATTTTTAAGGATTACATCCGCAGGGTTGAAAGAGAGCCACGTCCATGATGTAATTATAACAAAAGAGGCACCAAACTACAGGATAGAATAATGGACTACCACAAAGAACTTATTGTAATACTTGACTTTGGGTCACAGTATACACAATTGATAGCAAGGAAGGTAAGGGAACTCGGTGTCTACTGTGAGATTTATCCTTATAATCAACATATAGATACTATAAAGCAATTAAAAACAAAGGGTATAATATTATCAGGAGGTCCAAGTAGCGTTACCTCGGATGATGCACCAGTAATAGACAAAGGTTTACTTGAACTTGATGTCCCTGTGCTGGGGATTTGTTATGGACTTCAGCTTATTACAATGCTCTATAAAGGTGAGATCTCTAAATCACTAAAAAGGGAATATGGTAAAGCCCATATCTTCATTGATGAAAAAGATCCCCTACTGAATGGCATACATGATGGTGATGTAGTCTGGATGAGCCATCAGGACAGGATATTTAGATTACCAGAGGGTTTTAAATCTCTAGCCCACTCTGATAACTCACCTTTTGCTGCCATAAAGGCAACAGATAGAAATATCTACGGGGTTCAATTCCATCCTGAGGTCCACCATACTCCAAAAGGCAAGACCCTGTTAAAAAACTTTCTATACAAGATATGCCGATGTAAGGGGCTGTTTTCTCCCAGCTCATTTGTTGAGACAGCAATAGCAGATATAAAGGCCAAGACCGGAAATGGTAATGTTATATGTGCTTTAAGCGGTGGTGTTGATTCATCTGTTGTAGCAACCCTGATCCACAGGGCAATAGGCAATAGACTCCACTGTGTCTTTGTAAACAATGGTGTATTAAGAAAAAACGAGGTTGAGGAGGTCATAGAGGCATTTCAGGATAAACTCCATATCAATCTAAGATATGTCAATGGAGAGGATAGATTCTTAAATGCACTGAAAAAGGTTAAAGACCCAGAAAAAAAGAGAAAGATAATCGGTAGGCTCTTTATAGAGATATTTGAAGAAGAGGCTCATAAGGTCGGTGATGTCCAGTTTCTTGCCCAGGGGACCCTCTATCCTGATGTTATAGAGAGTGTGTCTTCAAAAGGCCCTTCAGCAACAATAAAAAGCCATCATAATGTGGGAGGGCTTCCAAAGAAGATGAGGTTAAAACTCATAGAGCCATTGAGGGAGCTCTTTAAGGATGAGGTAAGACAGGTAGGCAGGGAACTTGGTATACCTGAAAACATAATAAACAGACAGCCTTTTCCTGGACCAGGGCTTGCCATAAGGATTATAGGCGAGGTTACAAGGGATAGGTTGGATATATTAAGAGAGGCAGATAGCATAGTAAGGGAGGAGATAGAAAAAAACAAAAAATTCAAGAACA
>JAOAHW010000005.1 GCA_026415015.1 Syntrophorhabdaceae bacterium | reverse complement strand
GGCTATGACCCTGCATATGGTGCAAGACCTTTGAAGAGGCTCATCCAGAAAAAACTACAGGACAGCCTTGCCCTCATGATACTAAAGGGTGAGATCAAGGAAGGGGAAAAAATCTTTATGGATATTGACAGGAAAGGTATTATAAAATTTGAGAGAAGATAACATTTAACCGTAAGAGACCTTTCAAAAAGGTCTCTTACGGTCTTTGTATCTATAGGTTCTAAGGTATCCCTTAGAGTATTCTAATGCCCTCTTAGTTAGATATTATGTGAGGTGGAGTTGGAACACTACCTTGTGTAGGTTTATAACAGATGTTGCCATCGCATCTAAGACCAGACTGGCATGAAGGTGGCTCTGTAGGAAGACATGGCTCGCCCTCACCCCCTGATGACTTCTTACACATTCCTGTTTTCCATTTGTCACAATACCATATCTCTGTCTTTGTATTCCTTGCGCTACAATTCTCTGTGCAGGGTTTATAGCAATATCCCCCCAAAGGGCCACTTTGACAAACAAGCCCTTGATCACATTGCGGAGATGCAACACGACATAATTGTCCTATACCACCTACTCTATTAGCATACTCACATTTACCTAAAGTTCTGTCGCCTGCCTCATGCCTTACATAAAGATACGCGCAGGCAAGACCGCTCTGGCATGTATTTCCTTGAGCACATGGCTTATTGAGTCCCCCCTGCCTCTCGCAATATCCTCTATAACAGACAGAGCCATCTGTACATAAGCCTCCTTGTTTACAAGGCTTTCCCTCAAGACCAACTACTGTGCATTTTCTGACTACACATTCAAGATTTGGGGATTTACAGGGTGGCGGTGAACCAGCAATGCATGGTGCCCCTTCGTTTAAAGGAACAAAGCATCTGCCCTGAAAACATTCAAGCCCTGCATCACATCTCTGATTATCACAGCAGGCTGCCCCAGCAAGCCCACATCTTAGCTGACACTTATTATCTGCACCACATACAAGATTTGGACCACAGGTTCTATTATCACAACAGGTAAAGCCAAGAAGGCCGCAAGGTTTCCAGCACTGATTACTCTCATTGCATTCAAAACCTGGCATACATTTAGAACCTGTGGTGCAGCATGGAAGACCTGGGAGGCCGCAGGCAGGCTGGCATCTGCCATTTACACAACCGAGGAGCGGCACATTAGGTTTGCATGGAACAGGACCAGGACAGCACACCTCATTCTGTCCCCCGCATGGTGCAGGTTTTACACATCTGCCATCTCGGCACTCTGTCCCAGGCTGTGTGCAGAATCTATTACCCTGAGGGCCTACACAACAGTTCTGGCCTTCAAGTCCACAGGCTGCATATGCATAGTAAGGTAAAAAGACAATCACAGAAAAAACAATCACTATTGCGAATAAAGTTTTGAGTAAAATTTTTATAGATTTCATCTTAACCCCTCCTTTTTTTTATTCACTATTCAATATAAAATAAAAATTGTCAATGATATAAATCACAATGAAAATGACATAACATAATAAAATTATTAAAAAATCAATGAACGATACGCATCGCCTGGTATAGATATAAATCTTTTAAGGTCTATGCAATTGTCTTGATATATGTTACACTTAAAAGATGCAAAAAGGGGGATTAAAAAATAGGGTCTTAAAAAAATAGGACATGAAAAATAAGATGGCATCCAAGGACGATAAATTAGCTGAAGAGGTATCTCATTTAAAAAAAGATATCAGAAAACTAAGGTCATTGTTATTAAAGCATAAAAATAATGAGAAGATATTAAAAGAGAGATGTGAACGCCTTGAGATGGCGTTAGAAGCAGGGGGATATGGTTTCTGGGATTGGGATCTGACAACAAATGAGGCATATTTCAGTCCCACATACTATACCATGCTCGGTTATGAACCTGGTGAATTCCCGGCAAACTACCAATCATGGTATGACCTCCTCCATCCTGAAGACCGTATTAATGTTGTTCCTCGCATCTTGGAATATGTGAAAAAAGGTCAGCCTTATGAAGAAGAATTCCGTTTGAGATGTAAAGACGGGTCCTGGAAATGGATATCTGGAAAAGGGAAATTTTTTATAAATGGCACATCAGGCATCCCTTACAGGGCAGTAGGTATCCACGTGGATATAACAGAACGCAAGATTGCAGAGAAGGCACTCATTGAGAGTAAAAAAAGGTTAGATGAGGAAAGCGATAAATTAAGGACAATCTCAGAGAATGCGCCATTCGGGATAGTCCTTATAGACAGAGATGGGAGATTTGAATATGTTAATCCTAAGTTCATGGATATGTTCGGATATGACCGCTTTGATGTCCCTGATGGAAGGACATGGTTTAAAAAGGCATATCCAGACCAAGAATATAGAAGAAATGTAATTAAGACATGGTTAACAGACCTTGAGTCTTTTAAGCAAAAAAGAAAGGCTGGAGAGAGACCTAACTATACATTTACTGTTACCTGTAGGGATGGTTCAAAAAAGACTGTCAATTTTATACCTGTTGTCCTTGCCAATGGCGGTCACCTACTAACATGTGAGGATATTACAGAGAGGCTTAATCTTGAATCCCAACTCCGTCAGGCACAAAAAACAGAGGCGATAGGTACCCTTGCAGGCGGTATAGCCCATGACTTTAATAATATCTTAACAGCCTTGATGGGTTATGCTGCCCTAATAAAAATAAGATTAAAAAGTGCAGATCCACTGATGACGTATGTAGACCAGATATTAACAGCCTCTCAGAAGGCAGCAGATCTCATAAAGAATCTCCTCATGTTCAGTAGAAAACAGCCTTTAAATCTCACATATATTGATGTGAACAAAACCATAAAATCCACAGAAAAACTGCTTAAAAGACTGCTCACAGAAGACATTGAGCTCAATACAAAACTTACAGATGAAAACACAATTATAATAGCTGACCAGTCGCATATAGACCAGATACTCTTCAATCTTGCCACCAATGCAAGGGATGCCATGCCCAATGGAGGTAGACTTACCATTGAAACAGAAATAATAAATCTGAACAATACGAATATAGAACAGTATGGCTTTGGAGAACCAGGAAGATATGTATTAATAAGAGTTACTGATACAGGGATGGGTATAGATAAGAACATCCTTGATAAGATATTCGACCCTTTCTTCACTACAAAAGAGATTGGCAAGGGAACAGGTCTCGGTCTCGCTACTGTTTATGGAATAGTAAAACAACACAACGGTTACATCAATGTGGAGAGCACATTAAATATTGGTACTACATTTTATATATATCTACCAGCTATCTCATCAGAATTAGACCATATTACCACCGAGCATGTCTCTATTCCGAGTGGAAATGAGACAATCCTTGTGGCAGAGGACAATGAAGATGTGAGGAATTTTTTAAAAGAGGCACTGATAAAATACGGTTATAAGGTGATTGAGGCACAAGATGGAGACGATGCCATAAATAAATTCGCAACACATAGAGATATAGACCTCGTTATATTAGATACTGTAATGCCAAAAAAGAATGGCCTTGAGGCCTTTAAAGAGATAAATAAACTTGACCCTGACATAAAGGTTATCTTTATGAGTGGGTATTCAAAGGATATTGTCATTGAAAAAGGTGTAGGAGATAAAG
>JAOAHW010000210.1 GCA_026415015.1 Syntrophorhabdaceae bacterium | reverse complement strand
ACTTACCCCCATTCCTTTAACTACATCCTCTATCAATATAGGTGGTTGTTTTTCTCCCTGGGCAGTGACACCTGTCTGAGGTGTTGGTTGCACACCTGTCATGGCAGTAGTACCATTGTCCATGATTACAATTATAATCCTTTTGTTTTTGCTCACTGCATCGTACAATGGAGATAAGCCTGCGTGAAAAAATGTAGAGTCCCCGATGGTTGCCATAATAGGGATGATCTTATTGTCCTGCCTATAAGCTTCATAGAAACCAGAGGCAAGGGTCAGGCCGCCTCCCATATCAATGCAAGTATCAACTGCACCAAGGGATATACCAAGGGTATAACAGCCTATATCCCCTGGAAATATTGCCCCTGGAAAGGCCTTTTTCATGGCATAGAAAGTTGCCCTGTGGGGACAACCTGCACAGAGTTTAGGTGGTCTTTTTGGTATTGTAATGTCTTTAAGTGTATCTTCTATGGAGTAATCAGGGACAAACCTCTGTTTTAATAAATCTGCGTCTGCAGCTGCCTTTTCTATAACATCCCTTATGACATTATATGTAAGTTCTCCTGCGTCAGGGATAAAACCATTTCTTCTACCAAGGACCTTCTCTGCCTTGCCGATAATAAGTTCTACCACTGCATCTGTTTCTTCAATGACCAGTACTTTATCCATTGTTTCCACAAAATCGAAAAGATCCTGTATATTTTTGTTGTTTATAAATTCTTTTTGTATAGCCCATACTTTATATACAGGGATATCCTTTTCTAAGCCCTTTTCTTTAAGGACATCCATTACAACGGAAAAGCACATACCTGATGCCACTATACCGAGTTTTTTGCGCTCTTTATCTTTTGATGCACCAGTTTTTTTTCTTTTTATAGGGTTTACAATGCCTCCTTTTATGTGGAGTTTTCTTTTGCCATGCGGATAGAGATTGATAGGTTCCCTTGAATGGCTGACCCTGTGTGTAGGCCTGATAATCACCGGTACCTTTTTTTCAAAGGAATAATTAAGGGCATAATATGCAATATCAGCGGCCTCTGAAGGTGATGCAGGGTCAAATACTGGGACACCAAGGAGTAGGGAAAGGAGTCTTGTATCTTGTTCTGTCTGCGATGATTGGGGTCCTGGGTCATCACAGACAACAAGCACGAGACCACCTTTTATCTTTTCCTCAATGAGACTCAAAAAAGGAGGACTGGCAACATTGAGTCCAACCTGTTTCATCATGGCTACTGCCTTTTTCCCATTCATGGCAGCACCAAAGGCAACCTCAAGGCTGCATCTCTCATTTACAGACCATTCTGCATATATGTTGAGTTTATTTCTCCTGTTAAATTCTATAATCCCTGGCAGAATCTCAGAACTTGGTGTTCCTGGATAAGCAGCTGCCAGTTCAAGTCCTGCCTCCACAAGTCCAATGGCAATTCCGTAATTGCCAATCATAACCTCTTGTTTCGTTTTCAAAATAAGACCTCCAAAAACATTTTAGGTTCTCTATAGATCAACAATAGATGTCTTTTAACAGTCCGCTCGTTAATTATCTATTGGCCTTTATTATTTTGCAAGGCCAGCCCTGCATCTTCAAAACCTGCCTTGAAGACTTCAATATTTTTTTGAAAGAATTTCTCAGCCACCCTTTCTCTTATGGTTTCTTTCATGGATTCAAAACTGTATGGTCCAAGGGAAAAGGCAGAGAAAAAACCAAGCAAGGCCATGTTTGATGCCTGTATCATCCCTCCTTTTTTTGCAATCCCATCTCCATCTAACATGTATGATAAGATAGACCTTTTAGTTAGGAGGTCTCTTACAGGTTCTGGTATTTTTCTTTGCCTGCTGTTTATAATTGCCATGCCCCCTTTTTTAAGAAAATTCAGATTCCTATAAAACTCACTTTCTTCAAAGGCCATGAGGATATCTGCATTTTCTCTTCCAATTATCGGGCTATTTGAATTACCAATCTTTACATGGGAGACAACAGAACCGCCCCTCTGGCTCATCCCATACTCATCAGATGCTATGGCATGATAGCCCATCCTAACAGCACATTCAATGAGGATTGTTGATGCCAGGAGCACCCCCCTCCCACCAATACCAGCGCATATGATCTCGATTTTCACAGGTTCTCCTTTTTTATGCATATTCACATTATACCTCGGCAGAAAAATACAGTTAATTTATTGATATCTTTGAAATTTTCTATTTCTTCCACCTTTTTTAGGTGAAAATAGTTATGAAATCCGCATCCATCCATAAATCGCTTTATGTTATCCTCCTCTTTGTTTACCATGATAAGGAGGCCATAGGAGGAATTGTTATACATGGTATTTACAAAGGCAGGCATCCCTGAGTGGAGAAAGTGGTCTTCATAAGTCAAAGCAAGGATATGCCTTTGGGGTTCAGATTTCTTTATGCCATGGGCAATATTAATGGAGGATGCAGGCCCAAGCCTATCCCTGACAACCTCAAAGCCCGATATGGTCTCATCATGACTCTTTATCCGAGAGGGGATCTTTATATGCTCTGCCTTAAGGCTTTTTCTATCTGGTATCTGTAGTTCTATGGCAGGGTATTCACCCTCAATAAGGTAAACCTCATTCATTTTTTCTATAAAGGAGTCAACAAGTTTTACTGGCAAAGGGAATATTGTCGATAAAAAGAGCAGGCTTGTATCCTCTCCATAGAAATCAAGATATGATTTTTTGTTTGTTATAACACCGCTTTTACCCTTGAGCTGCATCCTGTTCCCTCCATATACCTCAAACTCCTCTCTTATTTTTTCAACCTTTTCATTGAGGTTTTTATGGAGATGGTATCTAAAACTTGGTGTTGCAGCCCACCTGTTAGGGTCTTTTATAAACCGCGATGCATCAGCAGTATTTTGATTAGCCATCTTTGCCTTTGAGTCCTTTCCTGTCACTTTTTTATTTGACCAATGGCCCTCATCATCAGGGCAAATCTGAATGATTACTGGTATCTCATATTTCTCTGAGATATAATAGGCATAACCTATTTTATCGGATACAGATTCATAATCCTCCTCAACAATCACAGGTATTTTTGAAAAAAGACCAATATGTGTGATATCCTTTGGTGTATCCTGGATACATATAATAACGAGTCCTTTTATTACACCTGTATACGCTGAACTCATAATAGGGTCAAGGGCCTCGTATATACCCTCAGGTGAGAATATACATGCTGTTCTTTTAGATGAAATACCTCCAGCAAGACCATACTCAAAGGCAATTTTTTCATTAATAGAGACCTCGCAATGGAAGTGACCATTATCTCCACCAATTTTTTCAAGGGTCTGTGCCAGTACCTTGTTTGTTAAATAGATTAGCCTTACATTGTTTTCTAAAAGTGCTTTGCATACATACTCATACATATCCTGTCCTTCCTTTTATCACATTAAAATAAAATTTTGATTTATGCCATCTTTCTCAGTACATCTATACCCTTTAACAGAATCTCCTCGCTTGCTGCAAAGGATATTCTAACATTTGTCTTTTTATTTGAAAATACACTCCCTGGTATAATGAAAAGCTTTTTTTTAAGTGCCTTCTCAACAAATCTGTCTCCATCACCACCAGGCGCCTCAGGAAATATAAAATAGGCGCCCTTTGGCTTTACCACATTGTATTTATCTTTGAGACCCTCGTATATGAGGTCTCTTTTTTGTTTAAAAATATTTATCATATTATCTGTGTTATAGTCCAGTGCCTTGAGTGCTGCCTTCTGGGCAAAGGAATTGACACTGCTGAATACATACTGCTGCATGGTAACCATACACTGGATTATATCTGATGGGCCTGCCACATAGCCAAGACGCCACCCTGTCATGCCCCATGTCTTTGAGAATCCACCGAATGAAAGTGTTCTGTCATAGAGTGAACCAAGATATACACTATCATCACCATCTTCATAGACAAATCTATCGTATATATCATCAGAGAATAAAAGTAGGTCTTTCTCCTTTGCCACCCTTGCCACCATCTCAAGCTCCTGCCTCGAGCAGACCATGCCTGTGGGGTTATTGGGGCTATTGATGAGTATTATCTTTGTCTTATCAGTTATGGCAGCCCTTAGTTTTTCCTCTTTTATGGTGAAATCAGGATATGTATCGATAAAGACAGGCCTTCCCCCTAAAAGCAATACCTGATATTCATACAAAACAAAGTATGGGTCAGGTATGATGACCTCGTCCAGGGGGTTTAAGGTCACCATGAGGGCAAGGAGCAGGCCCCCTGTTACACCTGGCGTTACTATTACATCATCGCATATTATCCCTTTATCTTCCTTGAGGTGTTTAAGGAGCATCTCCCTTAGTTCAGGGATACCGCCTGATGGGGTATATTTATTAAACCCTGCCTTTATCCAAAAAATACCTTCATCTTTTATAGGCTCTGGTATATCAAAGTCAGGTTCTCCTATACTAAGATCTATGGGGTTTTTGACGTTTTTTGCCATGTCAAAGATCTTTCTCACCCCTGAAGGTCTTACGCTCATGACTCTATCTGAAAGCTCCATCAAACCTCCTTATCCATTCAAGATGCCTTGAGTTTATTCAGACACTCTAATATCCGCTCAAGTTTGTTCTTTGGTAGACCGCCAAACACCTTTATTATCTCCTCCTCAGTGAATCTCGATCTGAGAAGCCTGTTAATATCAAATCTATCCTGCCAGCAGCCCACTATGTTCCTGCATGGTAAGCCGTCATTCAAGGACATGCAGTAAGAGAATTCTATTACACTGCCCATCTGGATGCAATATATTTCCAAATAAACCTCCTGTAAAATGGACTTAAGATTATAGGTTCAATTTATTCTGTTCATCTTGGTTTTGGAAATCTCTCTAAGTCCTTAACAAGTTTTGCTATCTCCTCATCGGGTAGTTCAAAATTTTCAAGCCTTCCTGCCATGTAAGCATCATATGAGGCAAGGTCTATAACACCATGTCCGTTCCAGTTCATAAGTATTACCTTTTCTTTGCCTTCTTCTTTTGCCTTTTTTGCCTCATCTATGACACATGCAATGGCATGGTCTGTCTCAGGGGCAGGGACAAAACCCTCTGTCCTTGCAAAGGTAATACCTGCTGCAAAGGTCTCGAGCTGTGAATATGCCTTTGCCTCTATGAGACCATCAAGCAAGAGCCTACTCACAAGAGGTGCCATACCATGATACCTTAAACCCCCTGCATGGATGGGAGCAGGGACAAAACCATGGCCTATGGAGTGCATGGGTAGTAAAGGGGTAGTCTCTGCTGTATCACCAAAGTCATAGACATATGGTCCCTTGGTAAGGGTAGGGCACGATGTAGGCTCAGATGCGATTATCTTTATGTCTTTACCATTTATCTTATCCCTTACAAAAGGGAATGCAATGCCAGCAAAATTACTGCCACCGCCCACACAACCAATAACCACATCAGGATACTCACCTATTGAGGCAAGCTGTTTCTGCGCCTCAAGACCTATGATGGTCTGGTGAAGCATCACATGGTTTAGGACGCTTCCAAGAGAATATTTTGTATCCTTTGATGTCACTGCATCCTCTATTGCCTCGCTTATGGCAATGCCTAAGCTTCCAGGGTGCTCTGGGTTTTCATCGAGGAATCTCCTGCCTGCATTTGTGTCTTTACTCGGGCTTGGTATACACCTGCCGCCCCATACCTCCATCATAACCCTCCTGTATGGCTTCTGATTATAGCTTACCCTTACCATGTAGATCTTTAGCTCCAGACCAAACTGATTACAGGCAAAGGCAAGGGCACTACCCCATTGGCCTGCGCCTGTCTCTGTGGTGAGTCTCTTTGTACCAAAGACCTTATTGTAATATGCCTGGGGAATGGCTGTATTTGGTTTGTGGCTCCCTGGGGGGCTAACGCCCTCATTTTTAAAATAAATCCTCGCTGGTGTCCCAAGGAACCTCTCAAGGCTATAGGCCCTGCAAAGGGGCGTGGGTCTCCAGATGAGAAGCCTCTCTAAGACCTCTTCTGGTATGTTAATATAACGCTCCTGTGATACCTCCTGCTCAATGAGGTTCATGGGGAATATGGGTGCAAGCATATCAGGTGTAATAGGCTGTCCTGTTGCAGGATTAAGGGGTGGTGGTAATGGGTTTGGCAGGTCAGCCTGGATATTATACCAGGCCCTAGGCATCTCGCTCTCCTTTAAAAAAATCTTTTTTTCCATTGCTTTCCCTCCTTTTTTTAATAAAAAGGGGGTCATGGGTTTTTGCCCATGGCCCCTTAAAAAAAAGCCACAGGCGGTGTGAAACCGCCTGTGGCTTGTTGTCTACGGTTTCACACCTATAACAACTGCCACCACCAATTTGTTTTATTTTTCAATATGTTCTGTTTCATAATGTATTTTTTTTAACACAATGGCATATCTTATGTCAATATTTTTTAGACCTTGTGTGT
>JAOAHW010000176.1 GCA_026415015.1 Syntrophorhabdaceae bacterium | reverse complement strand
CAAATGTAGGTAAATCTACACTAATATCATGTCTGACTAATGCAAGGCCAAAGATAGGGGATTACCCTTTTACAACCCTCACTCCCAATCTTGGTGTCTTGAGCGACGAAACTATGAGTATTGTCTTTTCAGATATACCAGGTATTGTTAATGGTGCATCCATGGGCAGGGGTCTGGGCTTGACATTTCTGAAACATATTGAGAGGAGTAAAGCCCTTTTGATTGTCCTTGATGTATCCTCTCCAAGGTTATTCGAGGACTATTCTATGTTCCTTGATGAGCTCTCATCCTACAATAGAGATATACTTGAAAAAAAAAGGACTGTAGTTTTAAACAAGATTGACCTTGTAAAAGAAGAGGTAAGCCAGAAATGGGTTGATTTTTTTTCAGAGAGAGGTATTGAGGTATTAAGGGTAAGTGCTTTAAAAGGGGATGGTATTGAGGGATTAAAAAGATACATAAAGGAAAAGACCCTGACTATACAAAAAAAAGAATGGAATAAAGAAGATGATGAAAACAGAGAGATTAATGAAAAATAAAAAAGATACCCCATCAAGACTTAATAAGATTGTTATAAAGATTGGCACGTCTGTCCTCCTGGATGAAAGAAAAAAAATCAGTATCAACATGATTGAGAGCATCGGAGAACAGGTCAAGGCAATCCAGAGAAGAGGGATAAGGCCTGTGATTGTTACAAGTGGTGCTATAGCCTGTGGTATGGAGATATTGAATCTCAAGAAAAAGCCAAAAGAGATAGAGAAGAGGCAGGCGCTGGCATCGATAGGCCAGGTTCTATTGATGAAGATGTATATGGATGTTTTTGAAAAAAAAGACATAAAGATTGGACAGATACTCTTAACCCATGAGGATATTGCAAACAAAAACAAGTGCCTTAACCTCATGAATACCTTATCTTCCCTTATTAATATGGATATCGTGCCTGTGATAAATGAAAATGACGCCCTTTCTTTTAAAGAGATAAGATTCGGGGATAATGATAATCTCTCTGCCTTAATAGCCCAGATATCTAATGCTGATTTGCTTTTACTCTTATCGGATGTAGAAGGATTGTATGAAAGAGACCCTAAGAAATATCCTGATTCAAGGATTATAAGGATTGTTGATAGGATTGACAAAGACATAGAGAAGACCGCAGGTGGCACAAGGAGTGAAAAAAGCATTGGAGGCATGGTCAGCAAGCTTGAGGCAGCAAAAAAAGCAGGCTATTATGGGATACCAACGAGGGTTGTCAAGGGCGATATAAAAGATATTATCCCGAGGATTATCGCAGGAGAGGAGATAGGGACGCTTTTTCTCCCCAGAGGCAAAATTGCAAGGAATAAGTGGTGGACTGCCTTTGCATACAAGGTAAAGGGCTATATAGACATTGATGACGGTGCTGTTGTGGCAATTAAAGATAGAGGCAAGAGCCTTCTGCCTTCAGGTATTGTGGGTATTGTGGGAGAATTTTCAAGGGGAGATTGTGTGGAATTGAAGGCCTTGAAAGGTAGGGCCATAGCAAGGGGTATCACTAATTATTCATCTTCAGATATTGATAAGATTAAGGGGATAAAAAGTATTGATATAGAGAAGAAACTTGGATATAAATACACGGATGAAATTATACACAGGGACAATATGGTGATATTATGAAACCAGAAGATCTAACAAAGGAAACAAAAAAAGCCTCTCAGGTTGTAGCCCACTTAAATACTGAGAAAAAAAACAGGATCCTTTCAGAACTCAAGAGGCTTATTTATGAGAGAAAGGATTTTATCATAGAGGAGAATAAGAAGGATGTTGAGAGAGCCATGGGTGCTGGTCTGCAGAAAAGCATGATAGACCGCCTTAGAATAGATGATAAGACCATAAAGGAGATGGCCACAAGCATAGAAGATGTAGTCAATCTCCCAGACCCTGTAGGAGAGATAGTTAAGACCTGGAGAAGGCCAAATGGTCTTCTTGTGGGCAGGATGAGGATCCCTATAGGTGTTATATTTATCATATATGAATCCCGACCCAATGTAACTGTTGAAGCCTTTTCCCTTTGTCTGAAAAGTGGTAATGCCATGATATTAAAAGGTGGTTCAGAGGCCTTATATTCAAACCTGGCTCTATATGAACTTATAAAGGCTGCGATGGAAAAAGAGTCTGTCACAGATAAGGCTGTAAATTTTATAGAGACTGGAGATAGAGATTATATATACAGACTCCTGGAGATGGACGATTACATTGACCTTGTTATACCCCGTGGTGGTGAGTCTCTTATAAGGAATGTTGTGGAGCATTCAAGTATCCCTGTCTTAAAACACTACAAAGGGGTGTGTCATATATATGTGGATGAGTTAGCAGATATGGAGATAGCATTTAAGGTCTGTCTCAATGCCAAGGTTCAAAAGCCTGCCACATGCAATGCCATGGAGACGCTCCTTGTTCATAGGACTATTGCAGGCGATTTTCTGCCGGAGATGGCAAGACTACTCAGGGAGAATAGTGTGGTCATAAAAGGCTGTGATGAAACAAGGGCTATCCTTATAGATGTAGAAGAGGCCAATGAATACGACTGGTATGAGGAATACCTTGATTACATACTCTCTATAAAGATTGTAAATGACATAGATGAAGCTATAGGTCACATAAGAAAATATGGGTCAGAACATACAGATGCAATCATTACAAGGGATTACAACAATGCATGGAGGTTTATAAGAGAGGTAAATTCCTCCCTTGTCCTTGTTAATGCCTCCACGAGATTAAACGATGGATTTCAGCTTGGCCTCGGGGCAGAAATGGGAATAAGCACCTCAAGGCTCCATGCATTTGGTCCTATGGGGCTTGAAGAGCTTACAGTGACAAAGTTTATTGCCTTTGGTGAAGGACAGTTGAGGGTATAATGAAGGTGGGTATCTTTGGAGGGACCTTTGACCCCATCCATAATGGACACCTAAGGGTTGCTGAAGAGGTGAGAGAGCTGTTTTCTTTGAATATATTATATTTTATCCCTGTTTATACACCACCTCATAAACGTGATAAGTTCATTACTGATACAGAACACAGGGTGAATATGATAAGGCTCGCCATAAGGGGTAACAGGTTTCTGAGACTCTCTGATATAGAGATAAAAAGGGGAGGTATTTCATATTCCTTTGATACGGTGTGTTTTTTTGAGAAAAAATATGGGGACATCTATTTTATCATCGGTATGGATGCCTTTTTAGAGATTGACACATGGCATAGATACAAGGATATTTTTTTTCATACGAATTTTATTGTAATGGTGAGGTCATTAGGTTTAAAAAAGATGGGGATAGAAATATTTCCAGAGGATATGAGGCACGAGGTGAGACAGATAGACCAGAATATGTTCCAGCATACATCAGGTAGATACATATATCTGCAAAATATTACCCAACTGGATATATCCTCCACCAAGATAAGGGAATTATCACTAAACAATAGGTCTATTAGATACCTGTTACCTGAAAGGGTTGAGAATTATATAAATAAACGGGGGCTTTATAGAAAATAGGTGGATACTTTAGAAAAGGCAAGGATGTGCGGTCAATATGCTGAAGAGAAAAAGGCAAAGGATGTTTTGTTGTTAGAGCTTGCAGGTTTAACAGACATTGCCGATTACTTTTTATTAGCAAGCGGGACAAGCGAGAGACATGTGAGGACCATATCTGAGCATATTGAAAAGTCCATGAAGGACGGAGGTATTAAGCCTCTGTTCACAGAAGGATATGAGGAAGGCAGATGGGTTATTATAGACTACAATGACCTGATAGTCCATGTGTTTCTCGAAGAATTGAGAGAGCTTTATGACCTTGAAAGTCTATGGATAGAGGCTAAACAATACAGAATGGAAGCACAAAATAAGTAAATAGAGGTGTTTGATGGATAAAGAAAAGATAGAGCTTTTCAAAAAGAGACTCCTTGAGATGAGAAAGGATATCTTGAACAAGGCAAAAAGACTCAAGGAGGATTCTTACTCCCTTGGGACAGATGGTATACAGGATATGGCTGATGCTGCAAGTAATACATATAATGTTGATATATTAATGAGTATAAGCGATAATGATATAAAACTACTGAAGGAGATAGACAGTGCTATAGACAAGATAAACAGTGGCACCTACGGCATATGCGAGGAGTGTGAAGAAGAGATAAATGAAAAAAGACTTGAGGTAAATCCTGTGGCAAGGTACTGTATAAACTGTAAGAGGATAATGGAACAAAAGGGCGTATAGTTAGATGAAGTATAAGATATTCATTTTATTATTCCTTGTTTTTGTCCTTATGTATATCTATTTGGATAATCTAAATCCCCAAAATGTAAGGCTCTATATAGGTTATGGAAAGTATTATGAGACGAACATCTCTGGGTTTGTGGTCCTTTCATTTATCCTCGGGATCCTTGTATCTATAGTGGTGGGTCTTTTCTTTGATATAAAGAGGGTATTGTATAGTTGGCGACAAAACAGGAAAGAAAGAAAGATGGGAGAGTTTACAGAATCCTTTGAGAAGGCAAAGGAATATGTACTAAAGGGAGATAAGGAAAAGGCCATAGAAAGTTTGAATAGATTAATAAGGAGATACCCTGATATAGAAAGACCATATACCTATCTTGCAAATATCTATATTTCTGTAAAAGAGTTTGATAATGCCCTTGATGTTTTAAGGCAGGCCCAGATAAATATTGGAAAGAGAGAGAGTATACTATTCAAGAAGGCAAGGGTTAATAAGGAATTAAAAAATCTCAAGGATGCGGAAGTAGATTTAAAAGAGATTTTGAGTATAAATGAGTCAAATATAGGTGCCATGAACTTTTTAAGGGATATATATTTAGAACAGAGGGACTGGGATAATGCATATGAGATAGAAAAGAATATCAGGAGATTTGTGAAAAATCGCGAAGAAAACAAGAGGTTTATAGGCATAAAATATGAGAGGCTTCTGGATGCAATTACCAAAGGTCAAGAAGGTAATGGCGAAAAGGTAATAAAGGAGTTAAAGGAGATAATAGGGGAGGATAAGAGATTTGTCCCTGCCTATCTGCTATTAGCAGAGGTCTATAAAAAGATGGGTAAATTGAATGAGGCAGGTAGGGTTTATGGTAGGGGTTATACAAAGACAGGCCATATAATATTTTTGCTCAAGATGGAAGACCTCTATATAGACAGGGGGGACCCTGGTGTTATCCTAAAGATATACAGAAGGATAATGGATATGTCCCCAAAAAACCGCCTGATAACATTTCTATATGCAAGACTGTGTCTGAGGCTTGAGATGATCGATGAGGCCATAGATATGCTCAACACCCTTATTGCTGTCTCTTATACACATCT
>JAOAHW010000022.1 GCA_026415015.1 Syntrophorhabdaceae bacterium | reverse complement strand
AGATGTGTATAAGAGACAGGACCTGTAAACAGCAGCACAACCATGGGTTATACCCTTTGATGTAAGGCATGTGCCTTCACCGCCAATCCTCACTGTGAACTGGCAATAATATGTTCCAGGGGGCACGGACAGGTCAAATCTTGCAAAACCATCACCGTTTCCATTGGTATATAACTGCCCAAAGTCCCATGCTACAGTATATGCAGTATTTCCTTCTCGGCTAATAACCCCCTCGCCGCCAACAGGGTATCCGCCAAAGGTATTGTATTCTACCTTTGATGCCTTGTTATAAGGATTAAAGAGATGAACACCCACAGTATAGGCATGGGTGGGTCTTGCACCCCTTAGTTCAAACTCCACCATTACACCCCTCTGGGTTGTCTGCCATTTTACAGAACCTGCTGATAAAGGATCCCCAAATATATCCCAGCCCCTTGTCAGATTTGCATACCCTGAACCCTGGCCATGTAAGTCTGATGATGTTAACATCATAACTGCAATAAGGGTGATTAAAAAGGCAGTTAAAATCTTTGTCCCTCTCATAAAAACCTCCCAATTTTTTATTCCCATACATTAAAAGAACAAGGGGCTTCGCCCCGGGTAACACTCAACTACCAACCACAGGGCGAAGAGGGGAATAATCTTTTGTTATTAAAAAGAATATAATTGAACTTAATGTAAGTCAATGATATAAATCACATACAACTATATTGCATTTTCATTAAAATTTAGAGGTAATATTTAGTATAAAAGGAGGGGGAAGATGTCCACTAAAAACATAGATTTAAAAAAATATTTTTTTGTTATTTTTCTTATAGCCTTTGTTGCCATGCCTTTTTATAATGCCTATGGGGCTGCTGGAAAGATTGATGACTTAAGTGGAAATGTCTCAATAAGAGATAAAAATAATATACCTTATAAGGCAGCAAAAAAAGGCGATGTCTTTGACAAAGGCTACTGGATTAAGACAGGCAGTAACGGTTGGGCATCCCTTGCCTTGACAGATGGTAGCAAGATAACCCTTGCCAATAACACTGAGCTTGAGATTACTGAATATGTGATTGGTAGAAATAAAAAAGATGGTGTATTCACTGTTACTCAGGGTAAATTAAGGGCATCGGTAACAAGGCTTGCAGGTGAAAGGGTAGATTATAAGGTAAAAAGCGCAACTGCTGTGGCAGGGATAAAGGGAACAGAGTTTATGATGATGGCCCAGGGACAGGCAAACGTATTTTTCGGTAACGAAGGTAGCTTAGGTATATCAGGCAATGCAGGCACGGCAAAACAACTCAGTGCAGATACAATGGTGCAGAACACAAGGGGTTATGTCCCTGTTGACCCTGTAAAGATTGAGCCTCAGACTCCACTACACACAGCAAAGACTAATTTTCAGGAGATAACAGCAGCAACCCCCCCAAAAGACTGGGAGATATCCAACAACCTGCCCCATATCATTGCAAGGTGGAATATAAACTACGGACATTATCTTGCCGATGCCGGAAAATATGATGAAGCCCTCCATGTATTCCAGATCGCCCTTGACCTCACAGATAGACCTGATATAAGAAGTGATGCAAGGCTTGAAAGGGGTGCAGTTTATTCAAGCTTCCTCAATAACCCTGAGGCAGCACTCTCTGAGTATCTCCTTATTATCGAGGAATATCCACAGGTTGCCCAAAGGGAGGTGGCGCTCTATAATGTTGGCAGGACATTATACGAGCTCGGTTTTAAGACACAGGCAGGGATAAGACTTATTCAGTATAAAAAAGAATATCCAAATGGAAGGTATCTCAGTAATGTTGAGACCTATTTGAGCACATTGGGAATAAAACCTTAAGACTTAAAAGTACTGCAGACTTAGGATGAAATTTCAAAGGTTTTTAATCTTTCTATCCATAGCCCTTGTTGCCATTATCATCTCTATCTCACTTTACAGTATAAAGATCGATTTTTTTACAGCCATTGACCTGAAATTAAAGGACACAAAGTTTAAAATAAGGGAAAATATAAAGCCTGATAAAAGGGTTGCCATAATTGCCATCGATACAAAGAGTGTGAATGAGCTGGGTAGATGGCCCTGGGATAGAAAGGTTATGGCAAGACTCATAGACAATCTAAAGGCATATGGGGCAAAGACAGTATGTCTTGATATTGTTTTTTCAGAGACATCTACACCAGAGTCAGATAAGGCCCTTTCTGAATCTATAAAAAAAGCAGGTAATGTGATAACAGGTTATTTTTTCAGACAGGAAGAGGAGAAACAATCTGATGAGTCGCTTAATTTACTAAAAGAGTCAAGGATAAAGGTGCTTAGGGTACAGGACAATGTCACTGAAATACCTGTTATAGCCTTCCCTACAGTTGAAACTAATATCCCTATAATCGCCCGCTCTTCTTATGCCTCTGGTTTTTTTAATGTAATCCATGACAGGGATGGGATTATCAGGACAGCAAATCTCCTTGTACTCTTTGACGGTGACATATATCCATCCCTTCCTCTGACAGGACTGAAAAACTATCTTGATAAAGAGATTATCCTTGATGTGGCTCTATATGGGATAGCAGGTCTATACACTGGTGAGAAGAAGATCCCTGTGGATGAATCAGGAAGGCTCACCTTAAACTACTATGGTATGCAGGGCTCTTTCAAGACCATTCCTGCTGTAGATGTAATCAAAAACAGATTAAACCCTCACAGCCTCAAAGATATGCTTGTTTTTGTAGGCCCCACAGAGACAGGTATCGCTGATGTAAGGGCAACACCTCTTGACCCTACGCTACCTGGCGTTGAGATCCATGCTACACTGGTCTCAAATATACTTCAGAATAATTTTCTATACAGAAACGCATTCGTCATAGCCCTGGAGATAATATTCATATGTATCTTCCCCATTATCCTTGCCATTTTATTCACATTCATAAAAAGGATTGTTACTGCCCTTGCATTTTTTCTTGCCACAATGGGTGTCTATATCTTTGTTGATTACATTTTATTTAAAAATATGTTTCTTAACACAACTGTAATCTATCCCATTCTTTCCATGTCGATTACATATCTCTGTTCAGAGGCATATAAAAATCTCGTTGAAGAGAGACACTCCCGTTTCCTTAAGAAGGCATTCTCAAGCTATGTATCCCCTGCCCTTGTGGGACAGATTATTAAAAACCCTGACATGCTTAAGCTTGGTGGTGAAAAGAGAAAGATAACAGTGCTTTTTTCAGACATAAGATCTTTTACAACCATATCTGAGAGGCTCACCCCTGAGGAACTTGTCCTATTGTTGAATAGATACATGGGTCCAATGACAGATATACTCCTTGCAAAAAAGGGAACCCTTGATAAATATATTGGCGATGCCATAATGGCAATATACAATGCACCCATTACCGTGGAGGATCATTCCATAATGGCATGCGAGACAGCCCTTGACATGCTTGATAAATTAAAAGAAATAAATGAGGGGTTTAAAAAGAGAGGTCTTATAGAGATAGACATTGGCATTGGAATCAACACAGGAGATGCCATAGTGGGGAATATGGGCTCTGATGTGAGGTTTGATTATACTGCCATAGGAGATACAGTAAATCTTGCATCAAGGCTTGAGGGCATGAATAAGGTCTATAAGACCCATGCCATAGTAAGTGAATTTACAGTTGAACACATAATGGAACTGAAGGATAGAGAAAATAGAGGCAACAGGTTCCTTTTCAGAGAACTGGATTTAATAAGGGTAAAGGGCAAGGAAAAGCCTGTGAAAATCTATGAGCTTTTAAAAGAGGCAGATAAAGAGATGATCGATGAATTCGTTGCTGCCCTAAATATTTACAGACAATGTAAATTTCAAGAGGCAAGGGAGATATTCAAATCAATATATGAAAGGTATAAAGACCCTACATCAACAGTCTTTATAGAGAGATGTAATGAGTTTATTGAGAACCCCCATCCTGGTGAGTGGGATGGCGTCTATGTGGCAAAGTCGAAATAGCCTCAAGGTTATATTTGAGCCTGTTTGCTGTCTCAGAGATCTTGCCCTCGATGAATAGCTGCTCAATTATTGTGTCTATCTCTGTTTCTTCCATCCTCCCTGAAAAAGTATTCTTAAGATGTTTTGCCAGTGACAGCCTTGTCCTCGGCCTCCTTGCAGGAGGGATCTTTGAAAGATTCAATACAACGGCCTCTGTGTGATCTGATTTAGGTTCACCCTGATCAGATGTGGGTAGTTGTGAGAGGTTTACTATCCTTTTTACTTTTAATCCCAGACGGTTTGCATACTGGACCACTGCATCATAACCTTTATCTTTGGAAAAAAGATAGATATCGCCTACAGATTCCTTTGATGCACATAACCTCCCAAGCTCAAAGGCTATATGAAAATCAAGGTTGTTCTTTCCATTACCCTCTATCTTTATCCATCTTAGTGAATTTCCAAAAGGCTGAGTTGCTGCTACAAGATCAAAGGGTATCTTGTTCTGGGATTTTCCAATAAAAAACCATATCTCAACTAAATTTGGGTCAAGGTTGCCAAGGGTAAGCCCCTGGACATTTTCATAGTCGACCATAAGGATCATCTTCATATAAGTATCTCCATGGCTTTTTATTCATGCACCCGCAAAGGTTTTAATTATTATAAAAAATCTACGAAAAATTACAATGGGTTTTCTTTACAACTTTAATATATTTATCGAGCCCTTGAAAAAAGCCTCTACTTGAGGATGTTCTTAAGCC
>JAOAHW010000131.1 GCA_026415015.1 Syntrophorhabdaceae bacterium | reverse complement strand
GGTATAGAGTGGTTAAAGGGAGAACTTGAGGACACAGCCTTTAAATATCTAAAACCCCTGGAATACAATATAGTCAGTCAGAAACTTGCAAAGAAGAGAAAGGAGAGGGAGCAGTATATAAACGAGGTAAGAGACCTCATTAAAAAGAGACTGGAAGAGTCAGGGATACAGGCAGAGGTCTATGGTAGGGCAAAAAGGTTCTATAGCATATATAAAAAGATGATAAACGAGGGTATAGATATAAACGATATATATGACCTTACGGCATTCAGGGTAATCGTCAACACTGAAAAGGAGTGTTACGAAACCTTAGGCTACATACACTCATTCTTCAAACCCATACCAGGGAAATTCAGTGACTATATAGCACTACCAAAGGCGAATATGTATCAATCTTTACATACAAAGGTTATGGGTCCATATGGTGAAAAGATTGAGATACAGATAAGGACCCATGATATGCATAAATTAGCAGAGGATGGGATTGCAGCACACTGGAAATATAAAGAGGGCAAACTCTTTAATGCCAAGGAGGACAAGATTTTCCAGTGGTTAAGGAGGATAATAGAGTGGCAGCAGGAGCTCAAGGACAACAAAGAATTCCTTGAGATATTCAAGATCGATCTCTTCCCTGATGATATATATGTCTTTACTCCGAAAGGGGATGTAAAGGAACTGCCAAAGGGTGCTACACCAGTTGATTTTGCCTATGCCATCCATACACAACTCGGTCATACATGCGTTGGTGCCAAGGTAAACGGCAAACTTGTTCCATTAAGACATATATTGAAGAGCGGGGATACAGTAGATATACTGACTAACCCATCCCATAAACCAAGCAAGGACTGGCTCGGGTTTGTAAAGACCTCAAAGGCAAAGGCAAAGATAAGACAGTGGATAAAGACAGAACAACGGGAAAAAAGCATTGAACTGGGTAGGGCATTATTGGAAAAAGAGCTTGCCAAACATGATTTAAGCTTCTCAAAGATGTTGAAATCAGGGGAGCTTGATGGTCTTGCAAAGGATTTTAGCTATGAGACCATAGATGACCTTTTTGCCGGTATTGGCTATGGAATACACACCCCCCTCCAGATAATAGGTAAATATGTCCCAGAGGAGGAAAAGCCAGGCAAGATCAAAGAGATAATCAAGACCATTACAAAGACCAGGGATAGCTCCATAAAGATAAAAGGGGTAGACGGTCTGGTGGTAAAGTTTGCAAGGTGCTGTAACCCTATACCAGGGGATAAGATATTCGGATTTATAACAAGGGGTAGGGGCTTGACAATCCATGTAGAGGACTGCCCCAATGTCCATACCTATGATGAACAGAGGAGGGTAGATGTCACATGGGAGCTAAACAAGGAAATGACATATCCTGTGAGATTGAGGGTGGCTGGTGAAGACAGAAAGGGTCTTTTATCTGATATAAGCACAATCATGGCATCCCATAAGGCAAATATAATAAGCGCCCAGGCCATGACAACCCCTGACAGGGCTGCCACAGGTGTATATGAGATAGAGATAAAGCACATGTCTCAGCTACAGAAGATTATAAAATCAATTCAAAAGGTCAAGGGTGTGAGGACTGTAGAGAGGCTAAGGGGTACAGGATAGCTGAAAAAACTATTTAGAAGGTCTCAAAAGATATTTAAAATAAAGTGGGAGATTTTAATATAGTCTTATTGGATAAGTCATACAGTAGTTAAACAGCCTTCTGGATAATACCCTTTTTAATACACTTTGTACATATCCTTACTTTCTTTACAGACCTGTCCTTTACTATCCTTATATTCTGAAGGTTAGGGAGCCATTCCCTCTTTGTCTTATTGTGGGCATGGCTTACATTATAACCATTTTGTTTTCCCTTGCCGCATATCTCGCATACCCGTGCCATATTATACCTCCATTCCAGTTGTTGAGAGGTTGAATTTTACACATAATATCCATTAAAGTCAATAAAAAATGAGGGTTTTCATGTCCTGCAAAACCTGTTATAATATAAAAACGAAAAAACGGGGGTGCAGAATGAAAAGGCTGTTTATCTTTGTTTTTATTGCATTATTACTTATCTTTTCTGGTGAAATATATGCAGATGCAGTGAAATCAAAGGCTATGGTTAAGAACATCCACTGGCTTGGTCATGATACGATAAAAATCTTAGGAGATAAAATCTTATATATAGACCCCTTCAAGGTCAAGTCAAAGGATACAGCAGACATAATACTTATAACCCATGGCCATTATGACCACTGCTCTCCAGAAGATATAACCAAGTTAACAGGTCCAAAGACACTGATTATTACACCTCCATCATGCGCTGAAAAGATAAGTGGAAATATAAAGATTGTGAAAAGAGAGGATAATATTGATATAAATGGGGTAGAGATTGAGGTGGTGCCTGCGTATAATATAGATAAACAATACCATCCCAAGTCAGCCGATGGTGTAGGTTATATAATAAATATAAAAGGTGTAAGGATATATCATGCCGGTGACACAGACAGGATACCTGAGATGAAGGGGTTCAGGAAGGTAAATATCGCCCTCTTACCTGTATCGGGTAAGTATGTCATGACAGCAGAGGAGGCAGTTCAGGCAGCACTGGATATAAAGCCTGATATTGCGATACCCATGCATTACGGTGCAATAATAGGCTCTATCTCAGATGCCCAGAGGTTTTCAGAGGGGCTCAAGGGAAAGATAGAGGTGATAATCCTAAATCAGGAGTAATGAAAACAGGTTAATATGGAGAATCTATGTTTTGAAGAGATGGCAAAAAGACAGTTCAAACTAATGGATGTCCATTTGCCAGAGGATATAGAATTAAAAAGACATGTTGTATTATTTCCACCTATGCCCTGTTGTGCACAACTTGCAGCACCATTCTGGGCAAAGGTCATTGGCTCAATTGTAAGTAAAAGGGATATGGAGTCATTGATAGAGACCACCGTCACCCTCTATGACCAGGACAGAAAGGTGATTAAAGAATGCTCTGATTGCATGTTTTTAGAGGATGGAGGAGAGGTAGAATTTGATATCCAGATTCCCCATTTATTGCCTATCCCCTCCATGTATTCCATAAAGATTGATATAAAAGAGGAGATATAATAAGAAATGCAGAGATTAGAACCCTTTGAGATATGTTCTATAAGACCTCCCACAGAAAACTATAGTCTTACATTTCGCCTTACAAGGAATTGCGCATGGAACAGGTGTCTATTCTGTCCTGTATACAAATTCGGCGCCAAGTTCTCAAGGAGGGCCATTGATGAAGTAAAGGCAGATATAAACAGGGCAAAGGCAATAGATGACCTTCTCATGGAAAATGTAATATCAGGTATATCGTCAGTTCAAGAGGGCTATAGAGAGATACAAAGATTTATCAAGGATACAGGGGATACAGAAGCCACTGTGCCAGAAGAAAATTCAGTATATCCTGATTATGAAGACCCCCGTATCCAGTGGTTTTCGCGATGGTTTAAAGACACACCTAATATAGAAGACAGCATAGAGCATATATACACATGGCGTATGGGAGGTGGCCAGACCTGCTTTCTCGGTGATGCAAATACACTCCTTGTGGACCCTTACTTTTTTGTTGAGATTGCTGGTTACATCAGGGAATGTTTTCCCACTATAAATCGTCTGACCATTTATGGTAGGACAAAGTCTGCTGCCAAGGTGTCTGTAGATGAGCTAAGGGTCTTTAAAGAGGCAGGTCTAAACCGTATCCACTTTGGCATAGAGAGTGGCAGTGACAGGGTCCTTACATTTATGAAAAAGGGCATTACAGCCCAGGAGCATATAGAGGGTTGCCTGAAGACGAAAGAGGCAGGGATATCCCCTTCTGTCTATATAATGCCAGGGCTTGGAGGGGTTATGTGGTCAAAAGAGCATGCCTATGAGACCGCAAGGGTCCTTACAGAGGCAAGGCCAGATTATGTCCGTATAAGAACCCTTGAGATATTTCCCCAGACAGGGCTTATGAAGGCACTGGAGGCAGGTGAATTTACCGAGGCAGAAGAGGAAGATGTGGTAAAGGAGATCAAGATAATCATAGAGAATACAGATACACATACAACTATTGTAAGTGATAGTGCATCCAATCTCTTAGATGTGAATGGTAGGCTCCCAGAAGACAAAAAAAAGATGCTCTCTGTAATAGACTCCTATCTCTCCCTTACACCAAGGGAAAAACTTGAATTTAGTCTGTCCTCAAGACTTCAATCCTTTGTAGGGCAGTATGGTGGTATAACCCATGATATCTACAGCAGTCTTGCCTCATATATTCATGGTGGCCAGATTAATCTATCTGCCATGTCTGACGAGATTATAAAAGAGACAACAAGACTGATACGCTCAAAGCTCATGCCTTAGAGCCATCATAAGACCTGTTATTTTCTATAGATTGTTAATGGTGTGTTTTCATATCCTGTGTAGAAGACTATGATAACTGCAGGGCTTGTGCCCTCGTTTTTACCGTAATGCCAGGTATCTACAACCTCTACAATCGGGTCACCCTCTTTTAGATGTAATACCTTACCTTCCTCTGTGAATACCTTTAGTTCACCCTTTAACATAAACCCGAGGTTTATTACAGGGTGCTTATGCATGGGTAGTGCTACACCAGGTGGTATAGTAATCTTGAGTATTGTTATCTCCGGTTTTACACTTTTGTATTCAGGGAGTGGGCTTCCATCCCATGAAGACCCAGTCTTTGTCAGTACCTTTACATCTATCCCATCCTCTCCAGCAAGGCATATACCATAGGAGAGTAAAAACACAAGACATAATATTACTGTTAATCTCTTCATCATACCTCCACTTAATGGGCCTTTATAATGTTGGATCTCCATAATCTTTACTGTAAAGTTCCCTATTTCTTCAAGGTCTCTTTTGAGAATAAAATACTGAAAAGGGCAATCACACTTGCAATAAAAAGTATCCATATAACTGTCTGGTATCCTGAAGAGACATACACACCCCCTGCCTTGCCTGCCCTGTCAAGAATATAACCTAAGAGAGGCTGGAATATCAAACCTCCCACAAAGGGAAATATATTCATAGTCCCCATGGATGTCCCGGCAATCTCAGGGGAGAAATATTCCTTAGTGGCAATAATTGCTATTGTCCCCACAGAGCTTATGGTGATACCCATGAGGAAAAAGATTATATATAGTCCTAAAAGGGTTAGTTTATCATAATAGAGGGCCATGACAAGCCAGCAAAGGACATTAATTATAGAGGTCCCAACAAGTATCTTTTTTCTGCTTGAGAAGGTCTTATCGGAGAGGTGGCCAAGAACAGGGCTTAAAAATACCATGGCAAAGGCTATCATAGAGAGGATATTCCCTGTGGCATGCTGAGAGAGACCATATACATCCACGAGATAAGGGCCTGCCCATAGACCAAAGAAACCAAATAATGCCCCGCCCCTGAATATAAACCATATGGCTATGGCCCAGAAATGCCCCTGCCTGAATATAAAGCCAATATCCCTTATGCCTCTATATTCTTGTACCGATCCTGTAACTAAAGGTTCAACTATCTCAGGCATACCTTTTTTCTTTGGTGTATCTGCTATGACCCTCCAGGTGATTATGACCATAATAAAGGATATAATACCTATAGTGATAAAAGATACCCGCCATCCATAGGTCTGGGAGGCAAAGGCAAGGGGTGTGGTGGCAATAAACCACCCTGCACCCCCTATAGACATCAATGTCCCTGATATGCGGGCATATTCCTTAGCCCGAAACCAGTTGGCCAGTATCTTCATAGTCCCTATAAAGATAGCTGACACACCTAATCCTACAGAGATCCTCGATACTACAGCAAGGCTGAAGGTTTCAGACAACCCAAATATTATTGAGCCGCATGATGCAATAACCCCGAATATAATAATGACCTTTTTTGCACCCCAGCGGTCAGAGAGTATGCCCACAGGGATCTGCATAGCCCCATATGAATAAAAATATGCAGAGGCAAGGACACCGAGAGAGGTCCCTGATATATGAAAGTCTTTTATCAAATCGGATGCCACAACAGCAGGTGAAACCCTGTGAAAATAAACAAGTAGGTATTGGATAGCCAGCACCCAGAAGATATACCACCTGTATTTTAAGGTTTTTGACTTGCTATTGAGACCCATGTTTTTTCATCCGTTATTTTACAAGTATAATCTGAGAGTGTAAAATAAAAACAGTTCTAATTTTTATAACCTTCCGCCAGGGTAGAATTTAAGATAAACCATAGTGCCCCAAACATGCGATATAAAAACATTGTCTATGGATTATAAAAATAATATAATTGGGCTTAAATGAAATCCACAAGATGGATAGGCAGGTCTGTCCCCCAGGAT
>JAOAHW010000064.1 GCA_026415015.1 Syntrophorhabdaceae bacterium | reverse complement strand
GTATTACCTCATGACCTCTCCTTAGAAGATGTCCTGTCAAGGGTATTAAAGGACCTTGCAGTTGGCTCAAAGAGGTTTTTGACGAATAAGGTGGACAGGAGCGTCACAGGGCTTATTGCACAGCAACAGTGCTGTGGCCCCCTGCAATTGACAGTGGCTGATATGGCTGTTATTGCTCAGAGTCATTTTGGATTAACAGGGGCAGTGACATCTATAGGGGAACAGCCCTTAAAGATGCTCATTAATCCAGCGGCAGGGGCAAGGATGTCTGTTGGTGAGGCAGTAACCAATATCATGTGGGCATATATCGGCAAAATTGATAAGATAAAATGTTCGGCAAACTGGATGTGGGCACCAAAGCTTTCAGGAGAAGGTGCGGCATTATATGATGCTGTCTCTGCCATGAGGGGTCTAATGATAGAACTTGGCATTGCTGTTGATGGTGGTAAAGACAGTCTTTCTATGGCCACCAAGGTCGGTGATGAAATAGTGAAATCACCAAGGGAGCTTGTCATATCTGCCTATTCCGCTGTATCTGATATAACAGAGAAGGTGACACCAGATATAAAAAACCCAGGAGAGAGTAGCCTTATCTTTATAGATATTGCCCGAGGAAAGACAAGGCTTGGGGGCTCTATCCTTGCATCTGTTTTCAGGCAGATAGGCCATGAGTCACCGGATGTGGATGACCCTAAATCACTTAAAAACACCTTTGATGCAGTGCAGACGCTTATATCAAAAGACCTTATAATTGCAGGACATGATATAAGCGATGGCGGTCTTATAACTACCATACTTGAGATGGCCTTTTCAGGGAACTGCGGCCTCTATATAAATATGGAAGGTGAGAAGAAGTGGATAGAGAGGTTTTTTGCTGAGGAACTCGGGGCTGTAATAGAGTGTAACAATGATAGGCTCAATGAGACAGTAGAGACCTTAAAGGCATTTGGTCTTGACTTCTTTATTATAGGTGACACTAAAAAAGAAAAGAGGATTATCATCCATTACAATAAGGAATGTATCCTTGATAGCGATATGAAGACCTTAAGGGCCCTGTGGGAAGAGACATCCTATCAGATAGAGCGCCTACAGATGAACCCTCTATGCGCTGATGAGGAAAAGAAAAATATATATGACAGAAAAGGCCCAACCTATAGAATTACGTTCAAGCCTGAACCCACCCCAGAGTATATATTTGGGCTAAAAGACAGACACCATGTGGCAATACTCAGGGAGGAAGGGAGCAATGGTGATAGGGAGATGACATCGGCATTCTATCAGGCAGGATTTATTCCCTGGGATATTACAATGACAGATCTGATAAGTGGTAGGGTTTCTCTGGATAGATTTAGGGGGCTTGTAGCAGTAGGGGGATTCTCATATGCCGATGTCCCTGAGAGCGCAAAGGGCTGGGCTGCTGCTATTAGGTTTAACAATAGACTCCAGGAGATGTTTAATGAATTTTACAGCCGGCCAGATACATTTTCCCTTGGTGTGTGTAATGGCTGTCAGTTGTTTGCCCTCTTGGGCTGGGTGCCTTGGCAGGGTATAGAAGATAGAAGACAACCCAGATTTGTTAGGAATACATCAGGGAGGTTTGAGTCTCGTTGGGTCACTGTAAAGATAATGAAAAGCCCTTCTATAATGTTGAGGGGTATGGAGGGCTCTATCCTTGGCGTATGGGTGGCCCATGGTGAGGGGAGGCTGTATTTTCCTGACATGGGATTATTAGAGGATGTGAGAAAAAGGAATCTTGTTCCCCTTGTATTTGTTGATGATGATGGTAGACAGGATGGGATTGAATCCCAAAGCTACCCCTTTAACCCAAATGGCTCACCTTATGGTATAACAGGCCTATGCACAGAAGATGGTAGGCACCTTGCTATTATGCCTCATCCAGAGAGGGCATTTTTAAAATGGCAATGGCCATGGTTACCGGATGACCTGAATAAAAAACTAGAAGCATCGCCATGGCTGCAGATGTTTCAAAATGCAAGGATCTGGTGCGATAAGGTCAAGTGATAATTATTTAAGGAATGTTTTGACTTGTTTTTCTTGTTTTGTTAGAAATGTTAAAACGAGGTAAAAATTGAAAGGAAAACCTGTTTTTATCCCTTCTGATAGACCCCTACGATATGCCTGCGGTGTATCTGGTTCAGGGACAAATTATGACAAGATTTATGAAGCTGACCCTGATATGCCCCATATTGTTTTCAGCAATGCCCCTGACTGCTCTGGTGTAGAAAAGGCAAAAAAAAGAAATATCCCTGTTGTTACATTAGATTCAAGGATCTATTTTAAAAAGATGTGGGGAATTGAAAAAGTACCAAGATACGGGGTGGAGAGAAACAGCTATGATATGGCATTGATGACCCTTGTGGAACAGGGGCTAAAAGGCGAGCCAGATCTGATATGTCTTGCAGGGTATGACCTCTGGATAGGCGACTGGATGGCTAAAAAGTATTTCCCGAGGATTTTAAATGTCCACCCTGGAGATTCAAAGAAATATGTAGGACTTGGATGGATTCCTTCTGCAAAGGCAATAATCGCAGGAGAAAAAAGTGTAAAATCCACTGTGTTTTTTGTAGATGAGAGTGATGACGGGGGGCCTATATTAATCCAGTCAAAGTCCATTTTATTATCAAAATGGGATGAAAAGTTATACCATGTAAAAAAGTTTATAGAAAAAATGGGAATAACATCTCTATTACAATTTAAAAGGCTTTCGGAGCAAGAGGGTAACAATCTTTATATGATTCTGGAGGATGTCTCAAGACAGGTTCAAGAGGAGTTGAAGCAAGAAGGTGACTGGAAGATATATCCTTTTGCAGTGCACAATCTCATTGCAAAAGGGAGGGTTAGCCTTGACGGGAGAAAGGTATACATAGATGGTGTTGAGATGCCTGAAGAAGGATGGCAGGTAGATGTCTATGGATATGCAGAAAATATTGCTTAATTTGTATATACGGGGGTGTAGCTCAGAGGGAGAGCATCTCGTTCGCAACGAGGGGGCCAGGGGTTCAATCCCCCTCACCTCCAAAAACTCAAAGGGTGAACAGTAAGAAGTCTTTGGGGTAGAGGCCTGCAAAAAAGCCTGAAGACAAAAAAACATTTTTTTGGCACCATGGTCTCTGGGCTTAATATGTTTGACATTTAAGATGAATCTAATCTATAATCCTGATGATTATGAAAAAGAATGTCATATTATGTTTTTTAATGGCTGTTCTACTCATTGCCTGTAGCTCAAGTCCTGCTAAGAAAGAGGCACAAAAAACACCTGAGCAGCAAAAGGCACAGCGAATAGAAAAGATAGAGGAAGCAGAGCCTAAACCAGGTGATATAAAGGTCATAGACGGAGTAGACTACATCTATGCAAGAAACAGGAGATATATGGTAAACCCCTATGAGCCTGAATATGTATGGATAAGAAAAGACCAGTATTCTCCTGGATTTGGCGAGTCCATATTATCCTCTGGTAAAAAGGAAAAGACTGAGCTTGACAAGAGGATTGCTAAACTCGAAGAGGAACTAAGAAAAAAGAATATAGCGCCACAGATGGTATATCCTACCCAGCTTGGCATGCTCCCTTCAGGCATGGGGTATCTGCCTACCCTTACTATGATAACATTCAATTATCCGTCTCCAAAGATGAAAAGGCGCGTCATTGTGCTGCCCATTGCTGACCAGACAAACTATAAAGAAGAACATATGGGCGAGCTTGCAACCCGAAGACTCATTTCAAAGCTTGAAGGTACAGGGACAATAATATGTGTAGATCCTAATACAATTAATTTGTCTGGCAACCTGACAAGCCAGGAATCCATGAAGATACTCAATGAACTTTATGGTGTCCAGGCTATAGTAAAAGGTACATTATCGGATATATACACAAGCTCTACAAAGATAGAGGGTAAGGACGACAAAGAGACATCCTTTGCCATATCCCGAATATCCGTTGATATATACAACACAGAAACAGGGATTATCTTGAAACATCTTTCAGGGAGAAACCCTGTTTTTTTAACAAAGGAAAGGGGCGATCTGAGTGCTGAAAAGGCAAAGATAAAGGCAATAGACCTCTCTATTGAGGTTATTGCTGAAGATCTATTAAAGGCCATCCTATCCCTTGACTGGCATGCAAGGATAGCATCCCTTGAGGATGGGAAGGTATATATAAATGCAGGAAGGCTCTCAGGTCTGGAAAAAGGCAATATCCTTGAGGTCTATTCTCCAGGGGAGCAGATTGTTGATTCTAAAACAAATACGCCCCTTGGTAAGATCAAAGGAAGTTTCAAGGGTGAACTTGAGGTCTCTGAACTATTCGGTGTTGACGCATCATGGGCAAAGGTTAAGAAAGGGAGCAACTTTTCACCCACAGACCTTGTATATCTAAAAAAATAGCCTAAACATTTTTTAATGTTTCATGTGAAACATGATACCCATTATTTCA
>JAOAHW010000053.1 GCA_026415015.1 Syntrophorhabdaceae bacterium | reverse complement strand
GTTGTCTTTGAGATAGGTTATTTCCCTATCAAGGCGTATCCACCTACAGTGAAGTTCTCAGAGGCCTATGCAAAGAGATGGAAAGAGGATATCCAATCAGGCCACGGTGCAGCACCTGCCTATGACACTGTATATGTCCTTGCCAATGCCATTGAAAAGGCAGGTACCCTTGACCAGGATAAGGTTGTGGCAGCCATACAGGCAACGGATATGCAAGGCGTTGTTGGCAGGATAAAATTTGACAAAAGCCATCAACTAATATTTGGTGATGACCCAAAGACTGCTGCTGTAGGTGCTGTTATGCAGTGGCAGAATGGAAAGATGGCTGTTGTATGGCCTGAATCCATTGCCAGCGATAAGATTGTAAGACCCAGCTGGATGAAATAGACACTATGTTCGTATATGGCCTCATAAACAGTGCTGTCCTCGCCCTTATGGCAATAGGCTTCAACCTAACATTTGGTATTAGCGGGGTGGCGAATTTTGCCTATGGGGCCATATATGTTGTCTCTGGCTTTTTAACATGGAGCCTTATAAATAAATTAAATATACCTTATCCTTTATCTGCATTATCAACCATTATAATTATCGGTATCCTAGGCGCATTGATATACAGGTTCATAATAAAGCGTATAAGAGGACTTGTGATATCAGAGGTTATTGCCACATTTGGTATATCCATAGTAATCCTCGAGTTTTTAAGGTATGTGGGCTTTATAGGCTTTAAATACTCGCTCCCCATGTTTGTTTCAGGGTCTGTTGAGATCCTCGGCGCATATGTAGACATCCAGAGGCTTTTAATAATAGGTTTTGTCATTCTCTTAATTATAGCCCTTTACATCTTCACCCATCACACAAAGATTGGAAGGGCATTCAGAGGAATTGCCCAGGAGGAACATACATCCCTTTCTCTTGGTATAAACCCTGACTGGATAGCAAGCCTGAGCATGGGTCTTGGTTCTTCCCTTGGTGCCTTTGCTGCTATAGTGATATTACCACTTGGTACAATCACTGTTGATGGGGGATATGATGTCCTTATCAATGCCCTCTCTGTCTGCATAGTAGGGGGTCTTGGCAGCACCTTCGGGATAATAATAGCAAGCGTAATAATAGGGTATGCCCAGACCTTAACTGCCACATATCTGGCACCGCACTGGACAATGATAGTAAGCCTCTTTGCCATACTCGTTATCCTTGTATTTAAACCATCAGGCATACTAGGACATCAAAAGGAACTGGAGGAAAGGGTGTAAGGGGTATAGTTAAGAGCATAGGGGATAGGTAAACTATTCAATTGTATAGGTTATGTTAAATCAGCAGGTCTAAACCTGCGAAATAAAAAACAGAGGGAAATGACAAAAGAAAACTACAGAAAAGAAAGGATAGACAGGTGTATAAAGGCACGCTCAGATGATATCTATGCCATATCCTCTAAGAATGAGATATTTTATCTTTTATTTCCAAGGGTTATACCTATTACAGCCCTTGCTATCCTCGCCTTGATCCTGCCTCTTTACTGGCAGAAGGTTATTATAAGCGCATGTATTTTCGCTATGCTTGCGGTTTCATGGGATTTTCTCTCAAGCTGCGGTATGCTTTCCCTTGGTCAGGCATTGTTTTTCGGTATAGGTTCTTATATTGCAGGGATACTAAACCATTACCTCCATTTGCCTTTCTATATTACAATACCTTTTGCCACAATATTCGGTGGCCTTTTTTCAACCCTTCTTCTTTTACCTGTTGTGAGATTGAGAGGTATATATTTTGCCATGGTTACCCTTATACTACCCCTTATGCTCATGAGGGGGATAGAGGCAACCCGTATATTCGGCGGCAATGAAGGCATAACAGGTCTGAGCCCTTTTCCCAATATATGGGTGGAGCTTATCATCATCATAACTGCCATGTGGGTTACCCTTTTTGCACTGAGGAGGTTTATCTCCTCTGACTATGGTCTCATATTTGTGAGTATAAGGGACAATGACAGGGCCACTATGGCATCTGGGATAAATATATATGCCTTCAAGGCCCAGGCACTCTTTATAGGAAGTTGCATCTGTGCATTCTGCGGTGCATTCATGACACATTCATATATGTTCACAGGCATACCTGTCTTCACCATGGAGTTCTCCATACTCCCCATAGCAGCCTCTGCAATAGGTGGTATAGGAAGCCTTGCAGGGCCACTCCTCGGTGCCTTTGTCCTCGTGCCTTTGTCTGAGATACTAAGGGAGTTTGGTACCCTGAGGGTGGTATTTTATGGTCTTGTCCTTGTTATCTGTGTTGTAGCCCTTCCAGAGGGTATCTTCCATTACCTCTCAAGGAAATACAACGAGATGGAAAGGTGGGTCAAGATAGAATAGATGGCAATACTGGAGATAAGAAACCTAACAAAGAGTTTCGGTGGGATAAAGGCAGTAGATGATGTAAGTGTTGATGTCCTCGAAAATACTCTCCTCGGGATTATAGGCCCAAACGGTTCAGGAAAGACAACCTTTGTAAATATGATAACAGGCTTTATAAGACCTGATAAAGGGAGTGTAAGATTCAAAGGCAAGGAGCTTATAGGCCTGACCCCATACAAAATTACAAATATGGGTATTGGCAGGGCATTCCAGATGGTGAAGCCCTTTTTTCACCTGCCAGCCTTTAAAAATATCATAGTTCCTCTGTCATCGGATAGAGTAAAGGCAACAAAAGGTGGTGGTTTCGGTGACAAGGACGCAATTGCCCTTGACATACTGGAAGAGGTGGGTTTTGAGAGGGATTCGTCTGTCCCTTACAAGACAGCAAGTGTCCTGCCCCATGGGTATCTTAAAAGGCTTGAACTTGCCCGACTTATAGCGCTCAAGGCAGAGGTCTTGATATTGGATGAGCTCTTCTCAGGGCTTTCCATTGCAGAGGTGACGAGTATAGTCCCTATTATAGAGAAACTCCTTGTAGAGGGCAAGACTATCATTATGATAGAGCACAGGCTAAAAGAGCTCTTCAGGATTGCAGACAATGTAATAGTCTTCAACTTCGGGAAAAAGATAAAAGAAGGTAAACCAAAGGAGATCCTCGAAGATGAAGAGGTGAAAAAGGCATATCTCGGTGTGGAGGTCTAAATTTGCTCAAGGTTGAGAACCTTATGGTCTTTTATGAAAATGCCCTTGCCATAAATGAGCTGTCCATACACATTGAAGAGGGCGAGATAGTGGGGATTATCGGGTCTAATAGCGCAGGCAAGACCACCCTTGTCAATACATTATCAGGGCTGCTTTTAGATACACAATTAAAGGAGAAGAGAAAGGGCGGTGAGAGGATTACTATATTTGGGAAGATAACCTTCCTTGGAAAAGACATAACAGACCTGTGGCCAGATGAGAGGGTAAAGATGGGGATAGTGCTCTCAAGAGAAAGGCACCCTGTTTTTGTAGAGAGCGATGTGGAGGAGAACCTCAAGATAGCTGCCTATATAACTACAAAAAGAGAGATGAAAGAGAATATTGGCTTTGTCTATAAGGTATTTCCAAGCCTTGTCCCCTTGAGAAAGAGAAAGGCAGGATTCTTAAGTGGTGGTGAGCAACAGATGCTTGCCATAGGCATGTCCCTTATGGCAAAACCAAGGCTTCTACTCCTTGATGAACCCCTTCTTGGGCTCTCCCCTTCCATCCAGGTGAAACTCATTGAATCCATAGTGCAGATTAGAAAAGATGCCAATGTCACGATACTAATATGCGAACAGTTTGCAAGGCCTGTCCTTCCCATAATAGACAGGGGTTATGTCCTTGAAAATGGTATGCTTACCCTTGAGGGGACAGGTAAAGAACTCTATAACAATCCAGAGATAAAAGCCGCATATTTCGGGGTGTAATAGGTATGGATGTATACAGTGCATTTCTTGAGGTTGCAAAAAAAGACCCATATAAGCCTGCTCTGTATTTTCTCGGTGAAAAGATGACATTTCTCTTTATCCAGCAGGCAGTGGAGCATTTCTCATCAGGTCTTACATCCATAGGGGTAAAAGAGGGTGATAGGGTAATGATATACCTACCCAACACCCCCCAGTGGATAATAAGTTGGCTATCCATACAGAAGATAGGGGCCATAGCAGTCCCTATAACACCTATATATACCTCCAGGGATGTGGGGTACATAGGCAGAGACTCAGGTGCAAGGACAGTAATATGCGCTGATACAAATTTCGGTTATGTAAAGGAATTAAAAGAAGAGGGGCTCTTTGAAAACGTGATTGTATCTAACCTTGCTGACCTACTTCCTAATTATAAAAAGTTCATAGGCAGGATGTTTGACAGGATACCAACAGGTAAATCTGGTAAGGGTAAAGGTATCTATACATTTTTAAAGATGATGGAAGAGAAAAAATATGATGTAAGACCTCATATAGATGAAAAAAGCCCCCTTGAGATACTATACACAGGCGGTACAACAAAGAATCCAAAGGGTGTTCCTATAAATCATGCCCTTTTCCTTGAATCAGTAAAGGCACAGATGGAGGTGAGCTACCCTTTAATACCCCCTTCAGAGAATATAGTCCTCCAGGGTGGTCCACTATTTCATATATTAGGTCAGGTATTTGGACTTGGGCCATTGTGTATAACCGGTGATTGTGTTGTCATAATGCCAAAGGTAAATATTGATGCCTTTCTGTCATCCATAGAGACATATGAGATAAAGACATTCTTTGCTGTCCCTGCACTGTACAGGATGATATTAGAGCACGACAGGCTTGAATACTATAACCTCTCTTCCCTTAAATACTGCTTCAGTGGTGGTGATGTCCTCCCCATAGAGATAGCAAGGAGATGGAGTCAGCGCCTTGGCAAGGAGATATACGAGGGCTATGGTGCAACAGAGACATGCGGGGGTATTACCATGTCCCCTGTAAATGAAGAAAGGCCACCAGGCTCTATAGGGAAGGCATTATCAATAAAACGGATAAAGATTGTCGATGAGCTTACAGGTGAAGAGGTAAAGGAGGGTGAGGCAGGAGAGCTCCTTGTCTCGTCTGAACATATGGTTGATAGATACTGGAACAAAGAAGAGGAGACAAAAGAGGCCTTTGTGGTCATGGATGGTCTTACATGGTATAAAACAGGTGATATTGTGAGAAAGGACGAACAGGGCTTCTTCTATTTTGTTGACAGGACAGCGGATACTATAAAACACAAGGGTTACAGGGTATCATCCTCTGAGATAGAGGCAGCACTTCAGGACCATCCAGCTGTGCTTGCGGCATGTGCTGTGGGTATCCCTGATGAAAAGGTGGGCGAGAGGATAAAGGCGTTTGTGGTATTAAAGCAGGATGTGAAAGGTATTACAGGCTATGACCTCATCAGGTGGTGCAAAGACAGGCTTGCATCCTATAAGATACCCCATTATATAGAGTTCAGGGATATGCTACCAAAATCAAAGGTGGGAAAGCTACTACGGCGAGAACTGCGGCGTGAGGAGAGAAAGCGTCATGAAGAGGTTTAGTAAAAAAGTGTTCAATCTGTCCTGAATCATGAGGGAAATATATTGACTTTAGCCATAAGTTTGGGTTTTAATAGTTTGTTTTTTTGAATATGGATAAAAGATATCTTAAATATAAATCTTTAATATGGAGGGAGGGAAAAATGAATGCCAGCAGTTATAGTAAGGGATGGAGAATCGTTCGAAAGTGCCCTAAGAAGATTTAAAAAACAGTGCGAGAAGACAGGTATACTATCGGAGATCAAGAAAAGGGAACATTACGAGAAACCAAGCGTAAAGAGGAAAAAAAAGATACTCGCTGCGAAAAAAAGGGCACTGAAAAAGATCAAAAGAACAATGGATAAGGGCCTCTATTAATATAATAATGGAATTCAGATCCAAAATAGAGCAAGGGCTTAAAGATGCCATAAAAAACAAGGATAATATAAAGGTATCAACCTACAGGATGCTCCTTGCAGCCATTAAGAACAAAGAGGTGGAAAAGATAAGACCCCTCACAGAGGAGGAATTTTTTTCTATTGTAAGGTCCTCTATAAAACAGAGACTTGAATCAATAGAGGGATTCAAAAAAGGCAACAGGCAGGACCTTATAGAAAAGGAGGAGAAAGAACTTGAGCACTTAAAAGAGCTTCTACCCGCATCACTGTCAGAAGAGCAACTCGTCAAGGAGATTGATGAGGCTATTGTGAGCCTTGAGGTCACTGGAAAGAAGGATATGGGTAAGGTTATAAAATTTCTATTAGGGAAATACCCCGGGAGGATAGACGGTAAGGTGTTAAGCGAACTGGTGCTTAAAAGACTATCATCAATATAGGTAGTCATAAAAGCCCTTTATGATTGACAAGACACTTTCATATATTGATTATACAAAGCTGATTGACTTTCTTCATACCTTCTCCACCACACCCTTTGTTGAAGAGATTTTATCTCAGATAAAACCCTTAAAGAGATTAGAAGATATAACACAGCGCCATGATAAGATCGAGGCAGTTATAGAGGTCTTGAAATGGGATGGAAAGATCCCCCTCTATAACACCTCTGATATTAGGGACTTGCTCAAGAGGCTCTCTATAAAGGATGCCCTCCTTGAAATAAAAGAGTTACTCCAGCTTGCTGATTTCTTAAGGTCATGTCAGGAGACCTTAAATTTTTTAAAGAAGGCTTTTAATAAAAAGCAGTTCATTGAAGATGCAATCAGTCGGATAAAACCCCTCCCAGCAGTCTATCAGAAGATCTCAAAGACAATAAATATTGAAGGTTTTATAGAGGATACAGCTACCTATGAATTGTCCAGAATAAGGACAGACCTTTATATAAACAGGGAGAGGATAAGGAAGCTCCTGGAGAGGATAATGGAGAGGGAGGCGGTAAGACCCATCATCCAGGATGTCTATATATCCCTCAGAAACAGTAGATATGTGATACCACTAAAACCAAATTTTAACCAGGTACTTAAGGGTATAGTCCATGACTACTCCCATTCCTTGAAGACATCCTTTGTTGAGCCAATGGAGTGCGTTGAGCTCAATAACACGATAAATATCTTGGAGAATGAGGAAAAAGAAGAGGAAAAGAGGATACTGAAAGACCTGACAGCCTTTGTAGCGAGGTTTAAGGAAGATATAGAGGCTAATTTAGACACAATAAAAGAACTCGACTTATACCAGAGCCTTGCTTTGTTCAGTATCCAGTTCAACTGCGTAAGACCCCAGGTCTTGCCAGATGCCCATCTTGATATAAAATCTGCGGTAAATCCGTTCATATACCTGTCCCGAAAAGACCAGACAGTGCCCATAGACATCTTTATGGATAAGGATAAAAAGGCCATGATAATAAGTGGCCCGAATGCAGGGGGTAAGACCTGTCTCTTATACACAT
>JAOAHW010000044.1 GCA_026415015.1 Syntrophorhabdaceae bacterium | reverse complement strand
CATAGTGAGGTAAAAGATATGCCCCATATAAGCCTGCACAATCTTGAGGTAAATTACGGAGCCCAGAGGGTACTCCACAATATAACAGTAGATATACCGGACAGCCAGATTACAGCTATAATAGGTCCTTCTGGCTGTGGCAAGACAACACTTCTTAAGAGCCTTAATCGCCTCCTTGAACTAAACGAAGATGTCCATGTTACAGGAGAGGTACTCATAGACGGTGAAAATATCTATAATCCAAGAACTGACCTCCTCGCCTTGAGGAAAAAAGTAGGGTTTCTCTCCCAGAGACCATATCCCCTGCCTATGTCCATATATGATAACATCGCCTTTGGTCCAAAGGTGCACAGGATGACAGACGAACAGATAATTAAACAGATAGAAGGGCTTTCTTCCAGTGATGTCCTTAAGATAGATAATATAAAAAACAGTAATGCCATAGATATGCTTGTGGAGTGCTACTTGAGTCTCGCAGGATTATGGGATGAGGTGAAAGACAGACTCCATGAACCTGCCTCCCGACTATCTATAGGCCAGCAGCAGAGGCTTGCCCTTGCAAGGGCCCTGGCTATTGAGCCAGAGGTCATCCTTGCCGATGAACCAACCTCTGCCCTGGACCCTATATCAGCACAGTTGATAGAAAGACAGTTTAAATTACTTAAAAAAAGATACACCATAGTTGTAGTGACCCACATATTAAGACAGGCAAAGAGGGTAGCAGATTATGCAATATTCCTATATATGGGTGAGCTTGTGGAACATGGGGAGGCAAGAGAATTCTTTCTCTCTCCAAAAGATGAAAGGACAAGGGCATACATATCAGGGGAGATCAGTTAAAGGAGATATTTTTTCAAATTAACTATGAAAGGACACATAAAAGGAAAACAATGAAAAAGGCACTTGTAATAGGTATTGATGGAGTCCCCTATGACCTCTTAGATGAGCTCATACAAAGGGGTGTGATGAAAGGGCTTAAGGCTATATTAGATTCAGGATATAGTCTTTACAGGATGAAGGCATCTCTGCCTGATATCTCAAGTGTCTCATGGACATCATTTATGACAGGCGTAAATCCAGGAGAACACGGCATCTTTGGTTTTACAGAGCTTGCCCCCAAGACATATGAACTCTATTTCCCTAACTCAAAAGATATAAAGGCCCCCTTTTTCTGGCAGTCACTAAAAAATAAAAATCTGATAAGACAATCTCTCATACTAAATATCCCTAATACCTATCCTGCCTTCCCAGTTGACGGGCTTCTTGTGTCAGGTTTTGTGGCCATAGACTTTGACAGGGCAGTATACCCACCAGACTACATCCTCATCTTAAAAGAAAAGGGTTATGTAATAGATGTGGATTTGATGAAGGTAAGAGAAGATAGAGATGGATTCTACAGAGACCTCTTAGAGAGCATAAGGATAAGGCAGGATATCTCTCAATGGCTACTCAATGAAAAGGATTGGGATATATCAATTGTATGTATTACAGAGACAGATAGATTACACCATTTTTTCTTTCACCAGAAAGAGACAAGTCTGTTTGATGATTTTTATAAAAAGGTGGATGATTTCATTGCCCGTATATATAAAACAGCTCAAAAACGATATGGTGATGATATTTGTTTTCTTATTTTATCTGACCATGGTTTTGTAGAATTGGACACAGAGGTAAATCTCAATGCCTATCTTCAGGAGGCAGGTATATTGAAGATAGATAAATCAAGGGAATTCTATGAAAAGATAGATAAAGGCACCATTGCCTTTGCCATGGACCCAGGGAGGATCTATATAAACTACAAAGGAAGGTTTCCAAGGGGCTCAGTGAGGGTTGAAGAGACAGAGGCTGTTAAAAAGCAGATAAAAGAATCGCTTTTTAATCTTAGGGATAAAAAAGGTCAAAGGATAATAAGGCATGTTTTTGAAAAGGAAGAGATCTACAGAGGTAGGTTCATAGATTATGGCCCTGATTTGGTCTGTATACCAGATAATGGCTTTGACTTAAAAGGAAATCTGAGAAAAGACACAATTTTTACAAAAGATATCTTTGAAGGTATGCATACATGGGACAATGCTGTGCTCATTGTACCGAAAAATATAAAGGTAGATGGCGAGATTAATATAGAGTTTCCATCAAGGATTATAACAGATTATTTTGAAAAAAGATAAGGAGGAAGATACATGGACCACTATGACATGCTTGAGAGCAAAAGTATATATATCATAAGGGAGGCATATTACAGATTCAGGGACATTGCCATGTTATGGTCAGTGGGCAAGGATTCTACAACCCTGCTGTGGCTTATAAGAAAGGCTTTTTTCGGTAAAATCCCCTTTCCTATCATACACATAGATACAAGTTATAAATTCCCTGAGATGTATCAATTCAGGGACAGACTATCAAAGGAGTGGGGTTTTGAACTCATTGTAGGCAGGAACGAGGAAAAACTTGCAGAGGGCATGGGGCCCGGTAAAGGTATGAAACTCGAGTGCTGCACAGAACTCAAGACCAATGCATTGAAACAGGTGATTAAGAAATACGGTTTCAAGGCAATATTCCTTGGTATAAGAAGGGATGAACATGGTATCAGGGCAAAGGAGAGGTATTTTTCTCCAAGGGATGAGCAGTTTCAGTGGAACTATGAAAATCAGCCTGCTGAGATATGGGACCAATATAAATCCTTCCTCTATGAGGAAGAACACTATCGAGTCCACCCTATATTACATTTCACTGAACTCGATATATGGCAGTATGTAAAAAGAGAGGGTCTGCCCATAGTTGACCTCTATCTCAGCAAAGGTGGGAAAAGATACAGAAGCATAGGGTGCGTCCCCTGCTGTTCACCTGTAGAATCAGATGCCGCAACAATAGATGATATCATTGAAGAGATAAAGACATCAAAACAGTCAGAGAGGGCAGGAAGGGCTCAGGATAAGGAAAACATCTATACCATGCAGAAGCTAAGGGCACTGGGATATATGTAATAGTGGAGGAGGAGACAATGGAACAGATAGCACTACCAATAGTTATAACAGGTCACATAGACCACGGAAAAAGCACCCTCATCGGGAGGCTACTCTATGATACAGGGGTTTTGAAAGAAGACAGATACCATGAGATAACCCAGACATCATCCATGCTGGGCAAACACACAGAGTTTGCCTTTGTCCTCGATGCCCTGGAAGAAGAAAGGGAAAAGGGTATAACCATCGACACAACACAGATATATTTCAACACCCAGAAGAGAAAATATGTAATAATAGATGCCCCTGGCCATAAAGAGTTCCTAAGAAATATGATAACCGGTGCATCTTATGCAGAGGCAGCGGTTCTGATTATAGATGCCAATGAGGGGATAAAGGAACAGACAAAAAGGCATGCCTATATATTGAGCATGGTGGGCATAAGAGAAGTGTGCGTCCTTGTCAATAAAATGGACCTCGTGGATTATTCAAAGGATGTATTCGACCGAGTTGTCCGTGAAATAGATGATTTTTTCTCCGCCATATCCATAAAACCAAAATTCTTCATACCCATCTCTGCCTTATCAGGTATAAATGTAGCAAAAAGGGATGGCACCATTGGTTGGTATGATGGGCCCTGCCTTTTTGAGGCACTGGATGGGCTGACATTCAAGGCATTTGAGAAAAGACCACTTAGATTCCCCATCCAGGATGTATATAAAATTGATAAAAACACTATCTATGCAGGGAGGATAGAATCAGGCGAGGTAAAGTCAAATACCGATGCCTTTGTGTATCCAGGCGAAAGGCCATGCAAGATTATAGAGATTAAAAAATTTTTAAAAAATGACATAAAAAAGGCAACTTATGGAGATTCTATAGGCCTTATAATAAAAGGTGGCAAACCTATAAAAAGGGGTCATATCATAACAGATACCCAGGATATTCAGGTGAAAAAGGTATTTGATGCAAATCTGTTCTGGTTCTATGGGGAATATAAAAAGGGAGACTCAATTATTATAAAATGTACGACCCAGGAAAGTCCATGCTCTATGGAGATAAAGGAGAAATTCGACCCTGCCACCATGGACAAAAAGGAAAAATCTGATACCCTTGAGATAGGAGAGGTGGCAAAGGTAAGGATAAAAACCAAAAAAACCCTTGCCATTGACTCTTTTTCGTATATACCTGAGATGGGAAGATTCATCATAGAAAAGAATGGCGTACCAGTAGGTGGAGGGATAATTATCTAAAAGGTATCTTAAAAAAACCATGTGAGGTCTCGAATCCTTGGGTGATATTCCCTATTGCTTTACGTTATCATCTGACAGGTATTTACCACAGCCCTATCATCTTCCACCACAACCCGCCGATACCAATGAAGATGATGAGGTTGACTACTGACATGATAAAGCCCAGACGCCACCATGTACCCTGTGGAACATAGCCACTACCGAAATAGATGGGTGCTGGGCCTGTGGCAAAGTGGGTCAAACAACCAAAAAGAGAAGATATGACGCCTAACCCCATGGCTGATAGAAATGGTGGTGCACCCTCTCCAATGGCAACGGCAAGAAAAGCAGCATACATGGCAGTTACATGGGCAGAAAGGCTGGCAAAGGCGTAGTGGGAATACATATAGGCTAAAAGTAGCAATATAAGGGCAATCATCCAGTGAATACCTGTGAGCTTTGCTGCCACCAGGTCTGCAAACCACTTAATCAATCCAAGATGGGTGAGTGCCGATGCAAGGCTTATTAATGTCCCCATCCAGACCAGGGTATCCCAGGCACCTTTTTCCTCTAACACATCCTGCCATGTAATTGCCCCACCTATTAACATAATCCCCACTGCAATCATGGCTGTCACTGTAGCACTCAGGCCCGTTATACTGGAGGTGGTCCAGAGTAAAAGGGCAAGGAGGAACACCCCTGCCACGAGTATCTCTCCTCTACTTATGGGTCCCATCTTTGTAAGCTCAGCCCTGGCGATCTCTTTGGCCTCTGGGGTTTTTTTGATCTCTGGCGGATAGAGTCTATAGAGCAACCAAGGGGTAAAGGCAATACCTATAAGACCTGGCAATAATGCTGCCAGCGCCCATGTGCCCCAGCCTAACTGAATATTGGCTGTCTGAAGGGCCATGGAAGCAACAATGGAGTTAGGGGCAACAGCAGTCAAAAACATGGCCGAGGTTATGCAGTTCCCCTGAAATACGGTTTTTATAAGATAGGCACCTATTCTCCTGGGGTCTTTGCCTGGTTCGGAATCAAAGGCAGAGGCAAGGCTTCGCACAATAGGATATAGGATACCCCCTGCACGGGCAGTATTCGATGGGGTTGCAGGTGAGATGACCAGGTCACTAAAAACAAGGGCATAGGCAAGCTTTAAAGAGCTATCACCTATAGCCCCCATAATACGATAGGCGATCCTTCTGCCAAGACCAGTCTTTATAAAACCCTTGGCAAACAGAAAGGCAGAGACAATAAGCCATATAGTGTCATCCCCGAACCCTGCCAATGCCTCATGGGGGGTTAAAACCTTTAAGGTCGCAGTAATGGTAAGACTGATAAAGGCTATGGCGCCTATGGGTAGTGGCTGAAGAATAAAACCCACTATAGTGGCTGCAAATATGGCAAGCAAATGCCAGGCCTGAGATGTCACGCCTTTAGGCACTGGTATAAACCAGATCATAAGGCCTATGGCAATGGTTATGAGGCTGTTTTTTAGCTTATTTTTCATAGGCAGTATATTTATTCCTTTTTTCGGATGAACCTCACATACTACCAGGAAGAATAAAAACTGTTTTTAAATACCAATTTAAATCCTTAAAATAATGGTTAGAATTCGATTTGTCAAGGTTTTTTAATTTAAAGACCCATGTGTATTAATTGTATATGCCTTTTTTCTCAATAAATATCTTAAACCACATCTCAAGGTTGAATGTCTTCCAGAGTATCTGGGTGGCATCAAGCCTTCTTCGCCTGTGACCTTCAAAAACTTGACGGAGAATATCCATATCGTAGTAACCCCTTTTTTTAGATGTCTCAGAAAAAATCACATCTTCCATGAACCTGCCAAATCTCTCATCCCTTATCCATTCTTCAAGGGGCGTAGGGAAACCGAGCTTTAGGGTCCTCCTGTATATCTTCTCAGGCAGGACACCCCTCATGGACTCCCTGAGGATGTGTTTTGATAGACCATTATGGAGTTTAAAATCTGATGGCAGGGAGAATAAAAACTCCACAACCCTGTAGTCGAGAAAGGGCAGTCTTGCCTCAATAGAGAAGCTCATGGAGTTTTTGTCCTCCTCTCTTAAGAGCTGGGGCAGAGAGAATCTCATCCTGTTGTATAATGCCTTATTGAGGTCAGTGAGGCTATACATTACAGAGGGATAAACAGAATCTTTTGCATATCTTTTGATAAAATCCTTGTTTATAGCAGAGTGAAAGTATCGAGACATGGCCATGACCTTAAGAGATGGAGATAACATAAGGAGTATAATCATAAGAAAGGCATCATGCTCCCTGAAGTGTCTTCTATAGCCCCTAATCTCACCGAGTAGCTCTATTAACTTCATTTTTTTTAATTTTTCAAGAAAGAGATAGGCAAAAAAGAAGGGATAACCACCGAGCAGTTCATCGCCTCCCTGGCCATCCAGGAGGACCTTTACATTATGGCTGTGGGTGAGCTTCATGACACACCATTGGGCAAATATACTCGTCCCACCAAAGGGTTCCTCCTGATGTGTTATAAGGTCAGTCACATCATTAAGAAGGTCATCTACCGAAGGGGTTGTAAAATAGCCTTCAAAATCACCATGATGTATTACCTCATGGATATAAGGTGATTCATCAATGGAGGGGTCATCAAAGACCACACTAAAGGATTTGAATCTATCAGTAAACCTTGGGCCAAATTGTTTTAAGTTACATACAATAGAAGATGAATCAAGGCCTCCACTTAGGCATGTGCCTATCTCTACATCGCTTCTTAATCTAAGCCTTATGGCATCAACAAAGAGTTCTCTGAATTTGTCTGAGGCGTCCTCAAAACCCCCTGTCCATCTATTTTCAAGGGGTATATCATACCATCTTTTGACACTTAGTTGTTTTTCAACAAGGTCAAAAAACATATAATGACCTGGCAGGAGGCTATAGATACCTTCAAAAAAAGTATTTTCACTGTAGTTGTAGAAATTATATAGAAGATAATCGAATATAGCTGTCTCATGGGGTGCTGGTGCCCTATCTGATAATAACAGGATAGGTTTTATCTCTGATGAGAAGATGAATCTATTATTATGAAACTGGTAGTATAGGGGTTTAACGCCAAATCTGTCCCGTGCAAGAAAAAGTCTTTTTTCAACACTATCATAGATGCAGAATGCAAACATGCCATTGAACCTGTTTAGAGCCTTTTCCCCCCATTCCTTATAAGCATAAATTATGACCTCGCTGTCTGTGTCTGTTGAAAATCTATGACCTTTTCTTTTGAGCTCATCCTTAAGCTCAATATAATTGTATATCTCGCCATTAAAGATGAGGTAATATCTGGCCTCACTATCTGTCATGGGCTGCCTGCCAGCAGATGTAAGGTCAATAATGGATAGCCTTCTGTGCCCCAGAGACACCTCATCATCCACATAGAAACCCTCATCATCAGGCCCCCTGTGGTTCATCAATACCATAGCCTTATTTAGTTGTTCTTTATTTTTCCAGTTGAAGCCTATAATCCCGCACATAGTCCTTAAGGAATCTTATGAGTTTGTCTCTCTCCTCTGAAAAGGATGGCTCTAACTCACCTTTTTTTAAAAGTTCTTTTACCTTGAGTATGGTCCCCTTTAAATCCTCTATATCATCCACAACAAAGATGCCCTTCATGCCCCTTAGCCTGTCTGCCAGTTCAAGCTGGTGGTCATCCATATCGTGTTCGCCAAACTCCATCTTTCGAGGGACAACTATTATGGGTCTACTGAACTTTAAGGCATTTAGTACGGTCCCTGTCCCACAATGGCCTATAACAAAAGATGCGTCCCTGAAATAATCAAGGATCTCCTGAAAATTTTTATATCTAAACCATTCTATGTTTTTAGGTGGTTTTTTGATTGAGCCTATCTGGGCAATAATCTCCTCATCAATATCGACTGCTATCTCATCGATCATATTTATTAACCTTTCAAACTCCATACCTTCTTCAGCAGCACCTACAGTTACAAATATCATATAAGCCTGCCCCTATATATGGCCTTATTGTATTTCTCTGTAAGTTCTTTCCACTGGACAAGGAATACATCAGAAAATTTATACAAAATCTTACCTGTCATGGATAGATCATGAACCCTTGTTAAAGATTCCATATATATTGTTCTTGCACGAAATAAAAATTTACCAACAAAAAAAGTAGGAATTGCTATCTCTGAACCTGTGGAAAATATAATGTCCGGTCTATTTTTTAAAAATATCCTGAAAATCGTAAAGAAACTTACCATTAATGTAAAAGGCACACCAAGTTTAATGGAATATTTAAACCATAGTTTAATCCTATAAATCTGTTTCAATTTCTTTATCGCGATATTTCTCACATTTGGAAAGTCAAGGGTTATGAGAAATATATCTGTATCTTCAAAGGCATCAATAACATTTAAGGCCTGTGTCATATGTCCACCAGTAGACGCCACAACATATATATTCATAATCAATCCATGTACCCCAAAGCTCTGAGTTTTTTTACCACTTCTTCTTTGTCCTCGTCTGTAAATATCTTTTTATGTTCAGCCAACGCCTGTTTTTCTGTAAAAATCACGCCTCTTTCTCTTTTGAATTCATCTTTGAATATTTCATAAGCCACCTTTCCATCCATATCCCTATCTATGGGACAACCAAATAGATATAAAATAGTTGGTGTTACATCACATATATCAAGTGAATTATCCACATCTATCTTTTTTATGTCAGGGCCACAGGCAAAAAAGATACCCTCTCGTCTGTGGGTGCCTGTGTCTTCAAACTCTGGCGGGCCAATTATGTCTTTCTGTTCAAAACCAAACTTTACAGAAGAGTCATAGGCATAGTCCCTGAAACTACATACTATATCTGGTGCATTATCTAAACTTTCCCCTGAATAGATCTCATCTCTTCTGTAGACCTTATCGACCAGGGTAACACCGTTTTTGTCTTTTATCTGCCTTAAACCCTCTATGACCCTATCAACTAATTCATCATACTCTTTTTTGTTAACTATACCCTTTTCAAACCTACCCTCTTCGTGAATATAGATCTGTCCAAACTCTCCCATAGCAAAGGCCCTTGTCTTTGACCAATCTATGTCTTTAAAGGAAATAAAAGAAGTGGCGAACATCTCCTGGGTCTCCTTTGAAAGGAATCTCTTTATCCAGCCAAGACCAAGTTTTGATATTATCCTGTAAGTCTTTGCAATTATATCTGATCTGCTCAAAAGATATTTAACCCTTAACATGGGTGAATCAAAGACGCTGAGAAGCCCCTCTTTCATAAGCCATCTATTCAGATAGACCACACCTTCGAGCCTGCCACCTCCATGATCTGATACAACAAAGATATTATCATCAGGTTTTCTTGATAGGATATCACCCACTATCTCATCGGCCAGGGCATATACCTCAATAGCTATATCTGATTCTTTCTCTACAAACCTCCAGAGTTTATGATGGAGATGGTCGAGTTCCATGACAACGAATATGGAGAAATCACAGTCATACTCATCAAGGAGAAAGTTTATAGCATCCCTTTTTGCCTTCAGATGCCTTTTTAGTACTTCGGCATACTTCTTCTCTTCGCCTGCTGTATAGCCAACCTCTGCAAAGAGTTCATAGTCTTTTATGTTTTTTAAAAGTTTATCCTTTAGCTTCTTAGGTCTTGTAAAATCTGAATCTATACTCGGTGTATCAAAACCTGACACAAAAAACTCATCTACATCATCAGGTGGATAGGTAATAGGTATATTAAAGACCCCAGTTGAGAATCCATATCTATTTAAGATACCCCAGAGCCGCTCTGCCCTGCAGTGGGCTGAACATACTATATCGTATTCGTATCCATTGCCTTTTCGGACAGACCAGTCGAATATACCGTGTTTTCCTGAATTTTTTCCAGTAGTTATACTTGTCCAGGCAATAGGGGTTATGGGTACAAAAGACGAATTCAGAATAGCAAATACACCTTTTTCATATATCTTTTTTAGGTTGGGCAGATAACCTTTTTTCATCCAGTCCTGTACCAGAAAAAAACCTGCCCCATCAAGACCTATTACTGTTGTTTTATGTTTCACAGACATAATAAATATTAAAGGGCTTATTTTATCAGGAAGCCCAAAGAACCATCAATGAAAAAAGGCTGTGTCTTAATTTTTTTTCCAAAATCAGTAAAGGCCTTATTCCAGTTTACATCATGGGCAAGGAGAATCCCCCTATCCTTGAGGTGTCTCCAGGCTATGTTAAACTCCTCCATCATGGCCATGTATGTGTGCTCGCTGTCATGAAAAAAAAGGTCTATCTCCCCAAGTTCAGATAATAGCCCTGGTAGCACATCCTGAGACCTGCCAGTAAAGAGTTTTAGCCTTGCTCTTAATTCATCAGGGACAAGCCAGCCTGATGTCTTATTCTTGGGGACAACAGCACCGCCTTTTTCCCTATAAAAATCATCAGGGGAATATTCCTTTCCTTCTATCTCAGGGAAATCTATAGAGTAAAGCATACCTTTTTTATTCCTTTCCATAGCCTTCAGAATAAAGGATGTGGAATACCCATTGGCAGTCCCAGTCTCTACTGCCTTCTCTGGTTTTAACATCCTAACAAGAACATATATACAATGTCCATGCTGCCTTGATATAGCACCTGATGAATATTCACATCCCCTTACAGTCTTTCCTTTGATTTTGGAAAATATCTCAAGCTCCTTTTCAAGGTAGATATTTAACTCATCTCCTCTTATCTCCTGAAAGTACCTGTCATAATCATTTTTTTCCTTACCAAGGGGTTTATAAAAATCTTTGTCAGCGAAAAGCCTTACCTTTAGCGCCCTCCAGTGGACAGGAAAATGAAAAATCAGATTCTTTAACCCATCAGGGGTTGTAAATGTTTTTACAATTGGATGCATATTAATTGCCTGTTATTTATACATACTTGAACAATCTTTGCAACACTATAAGAAAAATAAGATTAAAAGCAGGACGAACGTATAGATGTAACCCCATAGAAGGTTTACAGAAAAAAACCTCCATAACATATAACCTTTAATAAAATTTATTATAAGACTGAGGCCTA
>JAOAHW010000033.1 GCA_026415015.1 Syntrophorhabdaceae bacterium | reverse complement strand
CCTCAAATCACCATGGAGCTGCGTATCAGGATACACAGGATAACCGTCGGAATCCTTAAGATGGGGATAGAAACCAAATGGCCCTTTTTCACCGCCTGAGGTATGCCAGTAACCATTTGCTTTTACAGTGATTCTTGCCTTCTGAAGATAGAGAGTTCTTTTTTCATCCATTTTTTATCCCTCGAATAAGGTTAGAAGTTCAAATAGTGTAACGAGCCTTTTTGTGTTTAATCTTCCATCATTGTCCCTTAAGTTTTCATCCCTTAACAGTTTTGAAATGACACTGTCCTTTTTCCCTGCCTCGGGCATCCTTAAGAGCCATTTCTCGAGCATATCTGCATTGTTATTGAACTCTATAATCTTTTCTACAATCTGATGCAGGTGCGACCCTGATATGTTTTTATATTTACTACAGAGGGTTAGGTAATCATTAAAAGAAAGATAACCATTGAATGGCTCTTCAATGAGTAGGGGTCTTTCTGCCTTGAGTATCTTTTCTGATTGAGATTCTTCATCTGCAGCCAGGATACGCCAGTTTATGCTGTTTCCAGTTCTATCTGTTTTTTTCTTTGCTTCACCCATTAGCTCCTCAGCTATGGCATGGATTCTTGCGAATGGGGTGTGGATAGGTGTAACAACAAATGTGCCGCCAAAGGATATACCTTTTATCTCTTGTGTCCCATCTTTTCTGCCTGTGTTTGCCTCCTTTGCTTTTTCTTCAAGCCATTCTCTTGTAAGGGCCTTGTTGTATCTGACTGCATCATTTGCCTTTTTATCCATCTCAGAGGAAAATGTATTTACAAAAGAAAGTATATATCTATCGGGCATTACTATACATAGGTCGTCCCCTCCAGCCACAATTAACCTGAATGGGATATATACAGACTTTCTTTTCTTTTCCTTATCTTCTTTTTCAATCCACTCTGATTCAGGGAATACCCTTACGAGGGATGTAGATATTGCATCTATGAAAAGTTCTTTCAAACTTTTGAAGGTGTCAAAGACCTTATCCTCATCCTGCATAAGCCACAGGGGGACAATGTCTCCCATGCTGTTCACATCGGACATCCAGACTGCTAAACGCAAGGACTTATCTTTTTCGCCCTCAGTGGGGAAAAAGTCTTCCATATTGAGGGGGATTTCAGGTATTCTTTCTGTAATTATTTGGTCCATGTATCTTTTATAAATTCGGTTTATACCCGTGAGTCCTATGTCCTCTCTTTTTTTAATATCGGATATGTCTACCCTTGCTGCCTGCCTTGCCTCATTACATATTCGGCAGATGTGTTTGTTGTCAGGGGCAAATAGACCCCTTTCTGCAGGGTACTCCTCGCACTCCTCACATAACAAAACATGGGGATTATATGTAACACCATATCCTCGGAATACCCTTTTATTTTCACTCAATTCGTGGATAATGCCAGGATATAACTTACCATCCAATTCATTTTTTTCTCTGGCACCCCTTAGAGAGTCTGCCGCTACTATGGATGAAGCCTGATACTCCAGCATAGGCAGTCTTGTAGATATTAATCTCTCTATTGCTACCCGTGCTTTTTTTGCATTATCCCCATTGTCGAAGCGCACCGTAAATTTACCTCCACCAGCTAAGATTATTAATCCACCGAAATCTCTGGTTAGCTCTCTCATCTCTATCTCATTAATCTCAGAAAGGATATGGCTGATACCTGATATGGACCAAAGTCTGTCATGACGAAGAATAGCCTTCTGGATGGCAGAATACTGAAAGGACAGGTAATGAAACAAAGTTGAACCCCCTAAATTTATAAATTTTTTAAGAATTTTTACTATGACAAAATTTTATTTGTCAAGGAAGAAAAAGCAGGGCTAAAATAGCCCTGCTATCTGGTCAGCAAGCTTTGCCGTAATCTCCGCTATGGCCTCTTCAAGGTTTATGTTAGTTCTCTTTGCCTCAACATTCAGGAAGGTACTGTAGGTCTGATAATCACTCTCTATATCCCTCTCTGTTGTTGTGGTTGTTGAGCCACGTCTGATATTAGCCACCATCTTACCCTTAACACCGCCTTTAACTTTCTCCTGTATCTGTAGATCTACAACACCGCTATAAGATTCTATCTTAACAAGGGCACCAAGGGCTGCACCAGCTACATTGCCTATGATTGACCCTACTGCTGCACCTACTGCAATACCTGTGTTGTTGCTCTTTGATAAAGCACTGGTTACTCCACCAAAGAAGCCACCCATTCCTGCACCAGCTGCACCGGTTTCGCCTGACATAGACCCCTCTTTGCTATAAACGAGGGATTTTATGTTGGCCTGGACAATCCATGTGGCGTTTGCAGGGTTATCAACAAGCCTTACACCCTTTTTTAATAGCCTCTCTTTGAGGGCAGGTTCAAGGGGTATGTTCTGGACATCCGATGTGTTGAGGACTTTCACATATGCTGTTCTTTCCTGATTACTGAGGTTTAGGAAGATGGTATCAGACATCCTGACTTCTGTCTTCAGGGTTGCATGGTCTATCATCCTGCCTGTAGATGCACAGCCTGTAAAGATAAAAACAGCAACTGCAAAAACAAATAAAACCTTTAATAACTTCATACATACCTCCTCATAAAGTAATTAAAAGAGTTAAATTCCATTTTCTATTATTGAATTTCGATTTATGCTGTGTTTTTTGTCATCCTATGGATATATAACCAGGGAGAGGAAAAAATTCTTTCAGGTAAGAGGTATTTTTTTATTAATTTTTTAAAAAAATCTATAAACCAAAGCCAAGGTATTCACTTTTTATGGGCCTTACCCTGTCTTCCCATGACCTTGCAAATTTTGGTTCCAGAATCTGGATTGGGTGGGCATTTAATTTTCCTGAGCGTATTAGCTCAATAAAGACTGCATGCATCTGGGGGGTGCCTGAAGACATTGAACAATATTTTTCTTTATCCCTCAATAACTCTGATGCACTATTTAATGCAGCGAGGATTGCAATATAGATGCTGTCATAGTCTGTTGGGTCAGATATTTCTATGGTTCTTATCTCACATATATCACGACCCGATATCTTCTCTATCTCTTCTTTTGTTTCAATGGCATTTTTTATTGTCTGACCTGTAGGAAGAAGGAGTATTACATCAGGGGATAGTCTTCTATAGGCTGTTAATATGGGTCCCTCTGAGAAGAGAGAATTTTCCTTGTCTTGATATGACCTACCATATGGGTCTCGCATACCAACTGTGGAGATCAATGCACTTTTTTGGTCTTTTGATCTTAAAGCGTATGGGCCTACTGTGACCTTTGAATCTTTTTTATTGAGGGTATCAACAAAGGAAGACATCCTTTCCTTGGAGAATATAGAATTTAATACATCCCATAGCTCTGATACAGGTATGATATTAATATCTTCCCGTGCTTCTATCTCCTTGAGATTTTTTTCAGGAATGTAGATATCTTTTATGGACTTTAGTCGGGCAACCCTTATCTTTTCATTGATGCCATCTACCCCTTCAATCATGCCCCTGATATTTATACTACCAGTAAAGGCCATATAAGGAGATATAGGCACATCAAGCAAGGATGATATAATGGCACAAGATGCGGCAAGACCCATGGAGGAGCCGTCATAGATATTATCTATCTTTCCTACTTGCACAGTTATTCCATAATTATCGAGGTTGTTATAGCCCTGAGGTTTAAGCCCATATCTGCCAAGGGTAAACCTTATTGCCTCGTTGACAGCATAGATAGATAGAGATATCCCCTGGGATAGTTCATTGGCGATTACCTTATGTTCACCCTTTCCATCATTTATGGAGGTAGCTGTTATGGAATGGACAACACCGAATGAGCCATTATTGGAATTTACAACAAAAAGACCGTTTGCCTTACCTGAATCATATGTTTCTTTTGTATCTTTTTTTTGAACAGGCTCTTTTGGATTAAGCCTTGCAATGAGCTCTTTTTTGTCTCTAAACACACCTTTTGTATTGTATATAATCGATTTTATCTCTTCTTTTTCTTCTTCTGTTAAATCAATGGATAGGATTGTCCTCATCAATTTGGCGGCAATCCTCTTTTTCGCCTCCAGGGGGAGATCGATGGATATGAGGATTTCTAAGGATGATACAGGATTTTCAAGTCTCATAGGCAAGGTTATAGCAGAGATGATGTCCTGGTTGAACTTTTCCATATCCTATTTTTCTATTACATCTGTCAAGATAATGGCACACCTTTTCTGGGTGCCCCCATCCCCCATAGGTTTTATTAAACCCAGGTCTGCAATGCCTTTTTTATTGGTTATTCCCTGGGCAAAGGTGATATAGCCTTTTTTTGTACGATGGGCAAGGGATATAGTTACCCCTGAGGTGCTATATCTTTCGGAACTCAGATATGCCTTAATCTTCCCCTTTTTATCTTGAACAAGAGTAATATCCATGCCACCTTTTGAGATGTTCTGGGCATGGCCAATATTTAAAGGTAGATCTTTTTTTACCTTTCCCTCAAGGACAGGGGTTGTATAGGCTATGGCATATTCCTTTGCCATTTCAACAAAGTCGGATAAATAGCCCATAAAGATCCTGATAGCCCCTTTTTCTTTTTTATCTACAAACCCCTTGTACTCATCAAAGCATCTGTTGCAGTATTTTAAATGGCTATCCCAGAATCTGGCATCTTCTTCATTGAGCCTGTCTTTGTAAGCATCTTCAAAGAGAGAGCGTATCCTTTCACATGCCTCAAATCTCTTATTTTCCATTTTTGTAATATAGAGCAAGCATGAACTGCAGCTTGTGATATGGGTTTCTATTTCTTGCCTTTTCGTCTTCGACAAAATACCATACACATATAATATGGCATCTCTTTTATCTATGTGGCCTTTCATTTTATTGTCCTTCATTAAAAGACAGCTACCATTTATCTCTATCGAGATAGGTGGTGTCTATGCCTTTTTCCCTTAAGCGTCTCTTTATCGCCTCTTTATTCCTGTGTATCCAGTTATTTACTGTAGACTCCTTTTCTCCCAAAATTACTGCGATTTCTTTAGTTGTACGTCCATAGATATAATGATGGATATTTGTCTTCTGTATATGGATGTCACCGAAGCCTATTATGACATCTATTACCTCTTTTAATGCAAGCTGGAATTCAGGATTATTATTATGTCCCTCACCTTCTCTGTATGTGATATGGCTTATGATATTTTCTCCTGCCTCTGATAGGTCCATGTCATCGTCGTGAGCATGGCCAAAGGTCCAGGCAAGGTCTTCTATGGAGATATATCTCTCCTCCATTTTTTTATTTTTTTCTCTCCAATGTGTTATCTCAAACTCCGTAGTATTATTTATCCATTGGATAAAATTTGCCTCAATATTGCCCCTTCCCCTCTCAGGTTCATAGATATCTATCTGTTCCATAAGTTTTGCTGTACTCATAGACACTATCTCTTCTATAGCCTCATTATCCGTTTTTATATATTTTCTCGCCGCGCCCCTGCATACCTCCATTATCTGTCCCCATACATTGTTATCCCTTTTTTTTGCTGCCTCAATGAAGTCCATATCAACAGTGATGCTTCTCTTTTTTAAAGGTTTTCCAGTATGATCTCCAGAACCTCTTCTGGTTTTAGCCTGGTTCCTGCCTTTGGCGAGCCTATTATCGTCTCTCTTCCACCCCATCCTTTTTCCATATTATCAAAGTATGGTAGTAAATTCACTATTTTTTTATTGTTGCCAGAGATTGTGAACTTTGGCCGAGGGGGGTCACCAAAGGAGGGGTTATACAGTACCACCACATCACACCCTGCCCTGTAT
>JAOAHW010000008.1 GCA_026415015.1 Syntrophorhabdaceae bacterium | reverse complement strand
AACTGGCTCACTGCTGATTTGGGTGTCAAATCTTTAGCGCCCTTCCATACAGGGATTATATCAGGTATATTGGAAAATATGGCATTTATAATCTTATACATCCTGTCTTCAGGAAATTTATCCATAGCCAGAAGCACTGCTGTGATGGCTATGGCATCTACATCCTTGTCCACAGAGCTGTAGCATCCTTTTGGAAATTTGGTCTTATGGAAGACCCCTGGGTTTGCCTTGTTTATCATATCTGCCTCTTTACCAGCTACAGGTATAAGCACCATCTTAAGCCCTGGTGTAGATGCAAGGTCTATTATTGAGGATGTAGGTATTGCACCACTCCAGAAGAAGGCATCTATCTTGCCATCTTTCATGGCTGCCACAGATTCTGTGGCAGAGAGTTTCTCCCTCTTCATATCCTTGTTCCAATCAATCCCGAGTGCCTTTAAGACATAGTCTGCCTGTTCCTCTGTGCCGCTGTTCGGTGCCCCTGTGGATACCCTTTTACCTTTGAGGTCCATGAGGGTCTTTATACCAGTCCCCTCTTTTGTTACAATGTGGAGTGGTTGTTCATAGAAACCCATAACCAGCCTAAATGGTATTGGTTTCTTTGCAACCTGGGTGAGCTTTCCCTCATTTGCCCATACAACATGGTAGTCATAGGCAAAGGCCATACCTGCCCTGCCTGCCATAAGTAGCTTCATATTATCTATGGCTGCTGTTGTTGCCTCTGATGTGGCCTCTGTATTGGGGACGTTTTTGCCTATTATCCCACCTATGGCACCACCTAAGGGATACCACACACCACCTGTCCCGCCTGTGGCAATACTAAAAGAAAGCTTCTCCTGTGCCGATGCCGAAGTGGTGATGGCGAGCATGGTCAGAAGAACAAGGAAAATGGCAAAAGACTTTGCAGATTTTTTCATGTCTAACCTCCTAATTTTATTTTTTCTTTTTAATGCTGTGTAATACAACTATGACTGCCCCGACCAAAAGAGGTATAATGCCCTGTGGAGATAGACCTACAGGGACAAATGCCATAATAACTGCTGATATTATAAGCAAAACCCTCTCTATTATAGAGATATTGTCTTTCAAATAGCCTATTATACCCAGTGAGAGATAGAACAGGGATACAGAACTTGTAAATAATGCCAGTATAAAACCCTGCAGGGTTGCACCTATAATCAATAGGTTTGCCCCTATAAGGGTAGAGGAAAACTGAAAAGGTACAAGAAAGGCAGGGATTGAGTATTTCCATGCCTGCATCATGGCACCAAAGGGATTACCTCCTGTAACAGCAGCTGCAGCAGAAGGGGATAACCCAACAGGGGGAGATACCTCAGATAATACTGCAAAATAGAATGCCAGAAGATGTGCCACATGCATAGGTACACCGACCTTAACAAGAGCAGGTGCCACCATAACAACAGTCATGATGTATGTGGCAGTTATAGGGAGACTCAATCCTATTATCATGGAGGCAAGGAGGGCAAGAAAAAGGGCAGCAATAGGTATGCCCCCACTCCAAGACATAATAAGACCTGATATCTTAAGGCCTAATCCTGTTAAGGAGAACATGCCTACAATGATTCCAGCTGCAGCAAGGAGTGCTGCAACAGGTATCATGTTCTGGGCACCTTCAATGGTGGCCTTTATTATATTCTTTGGTGTTAGCCATTCTTTTCTATCTTTACTGAGAAAACTTGTAGCTATGGTTGCCACTATTGCCCATATGGCTGCTGATTGGGGTGAACGACCCTCTACAAGGAGGGCTACAAGCACAGCAAGGGACACAAGGTGATACCAGTGTCTTTTCATAACCTGACCTGTAGTCCTGCCTGATGACTCTGGTGGTGCAAAATTGTATTTCTTTGCCTCAAGCTCTACAAGAAAGAATGTCCCAAGATAATATAGGACAGTTGGAAAGATTACCATAACAACTACTTCCCAGAAGGTGACATTCAAAAACTGCATGATAAGAAAGGCAGCGGCACCCATAAGGGGCGGGGAGAGGACTGCGCCTATGCCGCCAGCAGAGATAAGCCCTGCAGCCATATTAGGTGTGTAGCCTGCTTTTTTAAGTATAGGCCACATAACCGGTGCTACAGACATGGTTGTTGCAACACCGCTACCCTGGGGGCCACCGAGGAGGGCTGTAGTGATGACAGCACCCCTGCCTGCACTCGCTGGGCCCCTTCCCATTACTGCCAGGGATAGCTCAAGCCAGAAATTGCCTGCACCTGCTGCATCCATAAAAGTCCCATAGACAACAAAGAGGGTTACAAATGACACGCTCACAGAAAGTGGTACGCCAAAGATACCCTCTAAGGTCATATACATATGGCCTACAATCCTGTCAAGCTCATAACCTCGATGGGTAATAGGGCCTGGTATATAATTGCCGAGCCAGCAATATAAAAGTGAACCTATAAGGACAAGTGTAAAGGTTGTACCTACTATGCGTCTTGATACCTCTATAAGGAGGACTATAGCTGCTATACCCATAATGAAATCAAGGGGTTCTGGGAGGGTTGAGCGTCTGATAAAACCATCCACATCTATGAGGGCATAGACAATAGTGGCTACACCGAGTATAGCCAGGATTATATCGAGTCCAGTGACCCATTTGCGGTCTCTTTTAATAAATGGATATAATGGAAATGATAGAGCAAATATGAATCCCATATGAACCATCCTGAATACATAGGTCTCTATGGGATATATAGCACCGTATATTGACCAGGCAATAAAGGCAATACAGAGTATACCCATTATCCAGGCTGGGGCACCTTTTAACTGTCGCATGGTTCTCTAATCTCCTTGAATCAAAAATATAACCACAGAAATCTCTGAATCTTGAATAATACGAAAAAAATATGTTTTATGTCAATTATAAAAGGCCTGTTAGATTGAGACCCTTGGGTCTCACATATTGAGCATGGAACGACAGTAATCCCTGAAGTTATTGACACCGATAAAGAACTCCCTCATCATTATAACCCAGTAATATTGCCCTTTTTTTGTAAGACTTAAGGTATTGCCCTCTTTTTTTAGTGCCCCTGTGATAATAAAAAACATGATCTCTAAAAAGAGGTATCTGAAGGCATTTAACTTATTTTTTTCAGAGAGTTTTCCAAGGTCAAGGCTTAGGCCAAAGAGCTTCATTAGGAAATCATAGCTTATCTGTTCCTTTAGTGTAAACTCCCTCTTAGCCATGACAGGCAGTATGCCCTTATTTATCTGGGATATATATAGATTTATATCAAATGTGTTGGCATAGGCACAGCCGTTTAGATAACCTATGGAGCCACTGCCTGCACCAGCATACTCATCAAAATTAACAACATATTCATCTATTAGGGTTCTGTTTTTTGAGAAACACCAAGCTGTAGAGGCTGTGTACCTGTGAGATAGCATCTCCAGTATCTTGAGATACATCCTGTTTCCCCTTTCATAATCCACAACTCCGAGTCTTTTCATCATGGCAGCCCTTGTGGATTCTGAGACCATGAGGGGATAATAGGTAATCTGGTCAACATCCAGACCTATGAGTGTATTTAGGTCTGATTCCAGTATATCCATGGTCTGGGTTGGAAAATTGAATATCATGTCCACATTCAAGGTATCAAAGTTCCCCTGGGTATATCTCAACCTCTCCTCTATATCCTTACCGCTGCCATATTTATGATACCGCTCTATGAGCCTCAAAAGACCATCATCAAAGCTCTGGACACCAACAGAGAGGCGGTTTATGCCCATATCTTTTAGCCTCTTAATATTGGCAGGGGTTAAATGATTTGGATTGGTCTCTACAGATATCTCTTTAAGATGGAAAAGATGCCTTGCAAGGCTAAGGGTCTTTTCCAGTTCATCAATAAGTATGGTTGGTGTCCCGCCACCTGCATAAAGGGCCTCGAAATTATAATTAAGGTCTCTGTATATAGTAATCTCTTTTCGCAGGGCATCAAAATATCGTCTTGCCAGGTCTTCTTTGAAGACCACCCTGTTGAAGGAACAATATGGACAGAGTTCTTCACAGAATGGGATATGGATATAGAGGAGGGTTGGTGTTGAATTCCCCCTGTATGGAACAGGCATCTTATCAACAGGGACAAATCTCAGGTAATCGGAGTTTTTTTTTCGAGCAATATGGGTTATTATCCTTTCAATGACCATAAATACTTGTGATGGTTATTTTATCGAGACTGCCCCTAATTGAGTCTCTCAAGGGCATTTATGATGTCGTTTGCACCTTTATATGTCTCTTTTTTGTCTTCATCTATGATTACGCAGGATGGTGTTGCATTTATCTTATCTTCCCTGTTCATATATCTCTCAAAGACCTCATAGATGTATCTTTCATCAAAGGGTTTGATGTTTATATCATTTTTTTTAAGGTAGGCCTCCAGGCCAGATGGCTCTGTAACCCGCTCTTTTGCGGCATTAAAGAGGACTGTCCTTACCTTAAGGGTATGCTCAAGGTTCTTTTTTTCATTCAGGGCATACAAAAAGTATTTCACATATATGGATGAGTGTTTATGGAAGGGCACATCTATAAAGGTCACATTTACTTTATTTTTTTTAACGAGTTTTTTGATTATGGGGTCTAAACGGGGCTCTAAAAAACTGCAGGGGCCGCAAAAATAATCAGCATATAATCTAACTGTTATTTTTCCATTCCCAAAAGATGGAAGAAAATCCTTTTTTTCATCTGTCTGGGCATATGAAATCCCATAAAAGAAATAGAAGATGAAGAAAAGAACAGCCACAATGGAAAGAGAGGCTATTTTTCGCATAAATTTTTATATCTAATATAACCTTTTTTGTAAAGAAAAATGTATAATTCAGGTGATGAATATAGAGGTGAGGGTTGTAACAAATGCAAAGCAGAGGGAGATAAAAAAAGAGGAGGGGTATTTCAGGGTAAGACTTACCTCTCAACCCATAGAGGGCAGGGCAAATAAAGAACTCTTAGAATACCTATCAGAGGTCTTTGGGGTAAAAAAATCCCAGATAAGGATTATAAAGGGTGAGAGGGATAAAAAAAAGATTATCTCCATCCCTGACTAAAAAATATTGAGACTTTTCAGGCGTCTCAATTTACATTGCAATAGAACTACATTGTAATAGACCAGCTATCCTCAATACCTACCCAGTCTTTATATTTTTCCTCTCCCCCTCTGACCCCCCAGTCAGAGTCTATGGTGAGTTTTGAACTGATACCGCCCCTTGGATTACATATCATGACAATCCTTATGCGGTCAGGGTCGTAGACCTCTTTTAAATGGTCGTAGATTATATTTATCAATCTCTCATAGGAGACCACAATATCCCTTAGCTGATAAACATATTGTTTTAGAGATTTTAATTCAATGAGCCTCTTTTTTGGATAAAATGTGAGATAGACTACGGCAAAATCAGGCTGCCCGCTTACCCCGAGGAATGTAAACTCAGGTATCTTTATCTTTATCTCATATCCCTCGTTAGTGGGATTTGGAATGGATTTTAGGATGGATTTATCTATATCCTTGTATGTCTTAATCTGTCCTCCCATGGATTATACCTCCATTTTATCTTTACATATCCTTATACATCCTTCGGACTTCTTCAGTCTTTCCACATGAGAATTGGCCCTCAGGACACCTACCTCTAAGACACTGGGGACCTGCATTTACAAAGATATCCGGTGCCACTGCCTTCACAAGTTTTAGTATCTTACGCGCCATCTGTCTTATCTCCCACTGTGCCCTCATACAGCAACGCTGTGTAAAGAAATGGAGAAGTTCCCTTGCATTCATAGTTAGAATGATCTTTGTCTCTGCTGCATTAGGCAATATAAACCTCGCATCCTCATAGGCCTCTTCACCTTTCATGCCTTTCTGTTTCAGGTTAGAGACAATCTCATTATAAAAATCCTGGGTCTTTTCCATAAAGGCCACAAAACGAACCCTCAATTCTGTGTCAGATTCTATGGACGGGGGTATAATATAATCAAACCCTCTTTCCATACTCACATACCTCTGGGACTGCTGGCTATAGGACGCTAACCTGTGTCTTACGAGTTGATGGGAGCATGCCCTTGATATGCCCTCCACAGCAAATGTAAAAGATGCATGCTCTAAGGGGCTTAGGTGACCGCTTTTTAAAAGCTTTTCTATAAGCCCCTTTTGCCTATCTTTAGTCATATCCTCTTTTATGCTGTCTATACCAAGGGGGCTGTAACAGAGTCTTGCTGCCAGGGATACAGCCTCCATAGGGTCAGGCGTATAGGCCAATAAGATAACCTTTTGTTTCTTCACCAGATACTCCTCCTATATCTCGATACCCCTTTTTCTCAGCTCCTCTGTCTTTTTTGAAGAGCATTCCTCACACCGAAACTGGGGTTTGGTATCCTTGCTTCTATCATATCCCTTGGCCTTCACCAGTCTGTACCCCCTTGCCTTTTTACCACAATCAACACAGTAGACCTCGTCTTTTACCTCCCATTGGGCAGTGAGCATCTCAGATGTAAAGATAAACTTGTCTACCCAGAAGAATATAAGGCCACCTATGAGATTGGCTATTACTGTGGCAGTAAACCTGTCAAGCATGGAGAGCACATAGAGGACAGCAGCCAGTATTGGCGTTGAAAGCTGCCATCGGACAAGATATAGTCCGTATCGTTTAAAATTTATCTTTTCCATAAAATACCCCCTGTGTATTTCATGTGAATCCCTATCCTTCTTTACTGGTGTGGTTCATCTTCAGTTATAATCTCGTATAAATCCAGTGAATCCTCTATAAACTCAAGCCTTACATCTTTATAAAGCTTCGTA
>JAOAHW010000042.1 GCA_026415015.1 Syntrophorhabdaceae bacterium | reverse complement strand
GATGTTATCTCACCCTTAATCCTTGAGGGCAAAAAGATAATAATTGTTGCCCATGGAAACAGTTTGAGGGCACTGGTCAAGCACCTCGATAATATCCCTGATGAAGAGATCCCTGGCTTAAATATACCAACAGGCATACCCCTTGTATACCACCTGGACAGTAATCTGAGACCTATTGAGAAGTATTACCTCGGTGATACAGAGGAGATAGAAAAGGCAATCCAGAAGGTGGCTGACCAGACAAAAAAGAAATAGAGGGAAATAGAGGCTGTTCTTGCAGCCTCTTTTCATAAAATTTTTCGAAATAAAACCTTTATTAAAAATCTCAGAATCTATATCCCTGTATATCGAGTCTTGTAAGCCCGGCCTTTTTAGCCCATTCCACTGCCTCATTGTATTCTTCTTTTGTGATCCTCCTGGCAATCTCAGGGTAATCCTTAGCCTTATAGACAGGTGTATACTGGGACATGATATTCACATATGTATCCTTTGGCAGGTTTTCTGCTATCCATTCCATTATCTTTTTTGTTCCTGCAACACGGTTAGGCATAACAAGGTGACGGATGATCAACCCTCTATATAAAATGCCATCTTTTGCTGGGACTGCAACACCTACCTGCCTGTTCATCTCAAGTATAGCCTTTTTCGTGATCTCTGGATATGTGGATGCCCCTGATGAGTATTTCTCTGCCATAGGTCCATCGGCATATTTAAAATCAGGGAGATAGATGTCTACTACACCATCGAGTTCTTTCAGTATATCCAGCCTCTCCCATCCACATGTATTGTACACAATGGGCAGTCTCAATCCCATTGATGCTGCCCTGTCTATGGCAAGGAGTATGTGAGGTGAATAATGTGTTGGTGTCACCAGATTTATATTATGACAGCCCTTTTTTTGAATTTCCAGCATAATATGAGCAAGGTTTTCTATGTCTATACGCCTGCCTATACCTTCCTGGCTTACCTCCCAGTTTATACAGAACACACATCGAAGAGAACAATTGGTCAAGAATATGGCACCTGAACCTCCCCTCCCTACAAGTGGTTCTTCTTCCCCAAAATGGGGGTGATAACCTGAAACCTCAAGATGGGCATCAGAATGACAGAAACCCCTTTGACCTTTTATACGGTTAGCACCACATTCTCTTGGACAGAGATTACATGCCTCCATCCTCGCCCAGAGCCTCTCACCCTTTTTTTTAAGTTCACCATTTTTATGGAGTTTAAGATAGGCAGGAACAAAAATTACCTGGCCTTGACTTTCCTTTGCATTTCCGTCCCTTTTACAGCCTGTGAGTTGAAGAAAAAAAGAGGAATAACCTATCATTACACAATGAAGGCACTTTTTTAAAAATGACCTTCTCGAATCAAAAAAATTTTCAAACTTAATCATTATTAATACTTATAGCACCAGAAAATAAACTTGTCATTTAAAAAATTTCTAAGCTGTTTTATTTATGGGAGCTACAAGCCTCTCAAGGATCTCCCGTTCCTCCACAGTGGCAAGGAGGATCATGTTCATATCCCTCTCAAGAATCGTATCAGGCAAAGGGTTATATATCCAGTGACCGTCTGACCTCCTTAGTGCCACAAGTAGGGCGTTCCCCATGCTTCTGAAGTCTATATCACATACCCTCTTTCCCACATATGGTGATTCCTTGGGTATCTGAACCTCATCAACCCTCAAGGGAGACTCCTTGTCCCTTAACATCTTGTCAAGGAAACTCGTGACATTGGGTCTCACCATCTCTGATGCCATCCTTAATCCACCGATATAGTTGAGGGCAACCACTGCATCTGCACCTGCCCTTTTTAATTTGTCGAGGTTTTTTGTGTCATTACAACGGGATACAATCTTTAATGAAGGGTTTATCTGTTTTGCTGTAAGGACGATTACTATATTATCATTATCAGAATTGGTGGTGGCAAAAAGACCCTTTGCCTTGCTTACATTGGCCTTTTCAAGAATCTCATTTTCTGTTGAATCACCTACTATAAGGTCAATATTAATATTGTGCATCTGAAGGATTTCAAGTTTATTTTCGTGGAGGTCTATAGCCACCTGAGGCCTTCTTGTCTGATACAACTCATTTACAATGTAGAGACCGACCATACCAATACCGCAAACTATATAATGGTCTTTCATTTTCTCTATCCTTTTCTCCATGCTCCTCCTCCTGAAAACCTCCTTCAGTTCACCCTCAACTATATATGCAGCGAGGGTGGTAAAGAGATAGGCAATAACACCTGCACCGAGAAATATAAAAATAATAGTAAAGATCTTCCCGGCTGGGCTTTTATCTATACCAGCGTAGTCTCCATAGCCAACAGTAGAGATAGTGATGGCTGTCATAAAGAGTGCATCAAGGATAGATATATTCTCACTACCTGTTAACTTGAAACCTATAGTCCCTGCTATTATAATCAAAAGGATTATAACAAGCATTTGACGGAGTCTTTTTGGAAACATATTTAGCTATCTACCATGTTTATAATATAAAGTTCTATGGGAGATGTAAATAATTTCCCCAATTTAAAAGAGAACTCCTTTTTTGCCATGACAAATAATATTAAATCGGGTTACTATCTCAAAGGCACTAAATTGATGGCCTGCCTCAGAGGTTTAAAACCAAATTGACAGGCCATCTTATGTCCCTTGCTATTTCAACACTGCCTTTTTAAACTCTTCAATACCAATACGCTCGATAAAGCGGGCAGTCCTCTCTTTACCCTTAGAATTTTCTCGATAGTAGTCAAAGCACCTCTTTGCAAGCTCTATTACCTCTTCAGTGCTTATATCCTCTGCTATTACATCACCTATCCTGGGTTTAGCCCCTGAATTTCCCCCGAATGTGACAGTCCAGCCTGATTTTTTTCCAAATGCACCAAAATCCTTAACAATTCCTTCTCCACAGTTGAAGGGGCAACCTGAGATACCCATCTTTGCCTTGGCAGGAAGGGCTGTCCCTACAAAGAGCTTTTCAAGCCTTGCACCAAGGTCAAGGGAATCCTGGATACCGAATCTACATACAGCAGTCCCTGGGCATGCCTGGACATAATGGACACATATCTCCATTGCAGGTCCTACATCTAATCCCAGTTCCTTCCATATCTCATCTACAGACTCTGGTTTTATACCCACAAGGGCTAAACGCTGGGCAGATGTAATCTTGATGATAGGTATGTTATACTTCCTGGCTACACCTGCTACCTTTTCAAGGATATCAGGGGTTACAAGACCAAGCGGCATCCTCGGGACTATTGCATAAGTCTGTTTATCCCTCTGTAATATAGCTCCCTTTAATTCATTAGACATAGATTCACCTCCTGAGATTGATTTAAAACTCATCCATTATATCTTTTATAGCGATTTAAATCCACAGGATTTAGAACTCCAGCTTCATGCCATCATGGGCAGCAATGATGTTTACCCCTGTCTCATCTCTTAATCTCTCTGCAACCATATATGGTTTCTCGTTTATTATGTTCATACCAAAATGGGTCATGATAACCATCTCTGGCCTTAGTTCCATGGCAATGTGTTTTAGGTCATGGATGGAGAGGTGGTCTATGGCATCGTTTTTCTCTATGGGTTTTATCCGTAGCACATTTACTATAAGATAATCTGCCGTATAAAAATCAAGCAATCCATCAAAGTATCTTGTATCTGTTAGGATGCCTATCCTCTTATTGAGATGGAACAAAAGACCATACGTCTCTACAGGGTGGATGTGTCTTATGGAGGTAGTGAATCTGATATCCTTTATAGTATATGTCTTTTTTTCCTCTAAAACCTCTATCCCTTCTACGTATCTGTGGATATATCTAAAAATAACAGGGTCATCACCGATGGCATCGTACGGACAGTAGACAGTGCCTTTCTTTTTAAAACCCCCATCTGTCATTGCCTCTATCATGACATTTATATCATTGGAGTGGTCTATGTGTTTGTGGGTCAGGATTACTCCGTCGAGATTTACAGGGTCAAGATGGTCTTTAGATGCCCTTACCCTCACTATTGCCCCTGGACCAGGGTCAATATAGATATTTGTCTGTCTGTAATTTAGCCATAAACCCCCTGTTGCCCTTATCTGCCTTGCCACAACAAATCGTGCACCCCCTGTCCCGAGGAATTTTATAAATCCTTCCATATATATTACCCCTTTTGATGAGAGTCTTTTCTGCTGATAAACAGAGTTTTATATGCTATGCTATGGATTGGGGAGAGTCAAGTTAAATTGAGTGTTATAAAATATGCCATATTCGATTCATCTTTAGGAAACATACTATTTGTATCAAGAGACAATGCCTTAATAAGACTCCAGATATCCCATGATGACCCATCAAGCATTAAAAACAAATTCATAATAGAAGAACCTGGAGGTATTGAATCTGTAAAGCCTTTTTTAAATATAGCCAAACAGCTTGACCAGTATATAAAAGGTGAAAAAGTGGATTTCAGCATAGATGTTGATTTGTCAGGTCTCCCTGAATTCACTCAAAAGATTCTAAAAGAGGTTAAAAAAATACCCTATGGCGAGACAAGGACATACGGCTGGATAGCAAAAAAAATTGGATATAAAAATGCTGGAAGGGCAGTGGGACAGGCACTAAAATCCAACCCTATACCAATAATTATCCCCTGCCACAGGGTCATAAGGGGGGATGGCACAATAGGGGGTTTTTCTCTGGGGATTAAGATAAAGGAGAGGCTCCTGTCCATTGAAGGGATAAAGCTGTCTGTGGCTTAAAACCTTATCATGTTTTTGTGTAATATCCCTCTATCGCATCTACAAGCCCTGCAATATCATATCTTTGTGCCTCTATCTGGGCATCTATACCATAATCCTTTAATGTACCTGTTGTGATAGGCCCTATGGACGCTACAGTACAATTTTCAAGAATCTCCTTGCCATATATGAAAACAAAGTTTTTTACAGTAGAAGAGCTTGTAAAGGTCACTACATCAGGTGTCTCTTCAATCTTTTCTACTATATCAGGTAGGCCTGTTTTATATATGGGGATAACATCACAGATCCCTTCGCTATTATTGATATAATTCACAATGACATCTCGTGCCTCCTCTGCCCTAGGTAAAAGGATGCGTCTGTTTTTAAGGTCAAGCCCTTTAAGTATCTCTATTATGCCCTCTGACGTCCATTTTTCAGGGACGTAATCTGGTATCACCCCTTTTGTGCGAAGGGCAGTGGCTGTAGCATCGCCAATGGCTATTATATTTATGCCCCTTAAGCTCCTTACATCTTTTCTATTTCTAAAGAGGGCGTCAAAGAATATCTGGACGCTGTTCGTACTTGTAAAGATTGCGGCATAATATCTGTCTAATCCCTCTATTGCCTCATCCAGCCTTTTATTGGGTTGAATAGGTTTTATATCTATTACAGGGATATACAGGATATCTGCACCCTTATCTGCAAGGGCACTACCGAGTTTTTTAGACTGGTGTACCGGCCTTGTAACCACTATCTTTTTTCCAAAAAGTGGCCTTTTCTCAAACCATCTGAGTCTGTCTCTGAGTCCTACAATCTTCCCTACAACAATTATACCTGGTGGTTTTACCCTGTGTTTTTCTGCCTCTTTATCAATCTGTTCAAGGCTTGATGATATAACCTTCTGATCTGGAAGGGTCCCTCTCATGATAATGCAGGCATCTGTCTTTGGGTCCATACCATTCTCTATGAGCCTGGTCTTGATGAGGCCTATATTTCTTATCCCCATTAAAAAGACAAGGGTATCAACGCCTGTGGCCAGTCCCTTCCAGTTAATGGATGATGATGTCTTTGATTCATCTTCATGGCCTGTTACAAAGGCGACAGATGATGCATAGTGCCTGTGGGTGAGCGGTATCCCTGCATAGGCAGGCACAGATATGGCAGATGTAACCCCTGGACACACCTCAAAGTCTATGCCCTTTTCTGATAAAAAGACTGCCTCTTCCCCTCCACGACCAAAAATAAAAGGGTCTCCGCCTTTCAGCCTCACAACAATGCTGTATTTTTCAGCCTTTTTTAAAAGGAGCTCGTTTATCTCTTTTTGCGTTAACTCATGTTGCGAAGCCTGCTTTCCTGCATATATAATCTCTGCATCTTCCCTTGCATGACTCAACAGTTCTTTATTGGCAAGATAATCATAGATTATGCATTCTGCTTCTTTAATCAATTCGAGGCCTCTTAAGGTTATGAGCTTTACATCACCTGGGCCTGCACCAACGAGATAAACCTTACCCATAGTCCTGTTATTATACGTTTTAAGGCCTTTGCTTTCAAATAAATATTTTTTGTCTATGTCATATTTAGCTTGACATAATAGAGCAAAAAGGCATAGTATACCCTTAAAGCATAAAAGCTTAATATTTTTTGAAAGGAGTTTAGTAGTATGGCAGTAGGTAAGGTCAAATGGTTCAATGATTCAAAGGGTTATGGTTTTATCGAACAGGATAACGGTGAGGATGTTTTTGTCCATTTCTCAGCAATCAAACAGGATGGGTTTAAAACATTAAAGCAGGGCGAGAAGGTCGAGTTTGAGATTACCAAAGGTCCAAAGGGTCCACAGGCAGCAAACGTAACTAAGGCAGAATAAAAAAGAGGGGTTAATCCCCCTCTTTTTCCATAGATTTTATCTCATCCCAGAGTTTGTCCATAACAGTTAAATCAGAATTGCCCAAATCTATACTTTTTTCTATATAAGCAAATCGCCTAATAAATTTTTCTGATGTGAATCTCATGGCATCTTCAGGGTCAATATTGTAAAACCTTGAGATATTTACCATTGTAAACAATATATCGCCTATCTCCTCTTTTATCTTCTTTCTGTTTTCTGATTCCTCTGCCTCTTTGAGTTCTCTTATCTCTTCAGCGAGTTTTTCATGGATATCCTTCACATTATTCCAGTCAAAACCTACCTTTGCAGCCCTCCTTGTAATTATGTATGCCCTGAGGAGTGCTGGTAGCATCTTCGGTACATCACCAAGGGGTGAGTAATCCTCCTTTTCAGCCTTTTTTATCTCCTCCCATCTCTTCTCTATAGGTATATCAGGGTCTTTTTCTATAAAGACATGGGGGTGCCTGTTGAACATCTTTTTGTATGTAAAATTGACTACATCTTTTATATCGAATAGTTCCTTTTCCTTACAGATCTGGGATATAAAGACAATGTGAAAGAGGATGTCGCCTAACTCCTCTTTTATATCATCATAATCCTCTTTCTCTATGGCGTCTATTAGTTCATAGACCTCTTCGAGGATATATGTCTTGAAGGACTGGACTGTCTGTTTCTTATCCCATTTGCAGCCCCTATCGCTCCTTAAGGTTGCCATCAAATCAACAAGTTTTGTAAATTCTTCCATATCATCTTTTTCCTTTACCTAATAATTTGTAACATGGTATCCACTGTCTTCTCCATATAACCCCTGTGCATATCAATAATCTCCATACCCCTCTCACCCATCGCCTTCATTATTTCAGGGTGTCCTATAAGATGCCTTATATTCTCATAAAGCTCCTCATTGTCTTTAACCATAATACCTGCCTTTTTCTCTAATATTAGGTCTGCTATCTCCTTGAAATTCTCTATAAAAGGACCAAAGAGCACAGGGGTCCCAAAAAACAGGGGTTCAAGGATATTCTGACCACCATAGGGTGCAAGACTCCCTCCAACAAAGGCAATCCTGCTCTTTTTATATATGTTTAGTAGGTCACCAACAGTATCCACCAATACTATGTCAGCATCTAAAGTTTGGCCCTCCTGTAGATGAGCTTTTATAAAGGAATAACGGATGATCTTATATTCCCTGCCCAGTTCATACTCCATGGCACTTATAAGATGCAATTCCCTCGGTGCTATATAAATTTTAAGCTCAGGCACACCATCTCTGAGCCTTTTTATTACATTAAAAACAACCTCCATCTCCTTTTCCTTTATGCTCCCAAAGGTGACTATATCGTCTTTTCCCATTAATTGGGCCTGTCCCTGTATATCCCTGTAGTATTTTATATTCCCTGTGGTAAGAACTCTTTGGGTTTCCATGCCTATGGAGATGTATCTTCTTCTGTGCTCCTCTGATTGGGCTATCACCATATCTATATGTGATAAAACACCTCTTAGAAAAAAAGAGAACTTCCTGTAGCTTGACAGTGTACTGTCTGATATCCTGCCATTTAAGATTATGATAGGTATACCCTGTTTTTTTGCTGTCCATATGAGATTGGGCCATATCTCTGTCTCGATAATAATAAGTGCCTTAAATGTTGAACCGTCTATAAAATTTTTGATGGCAAGACCCAAATCCAGAGGAAGGGAGTATACATGGATGGATTTACTGAATTTTTTTAAAAGCATGTCTTTTGTATAAAATGTGTTTGTGGTAACCAAAAAATTAAAATCAAGGTCTTTTTTGTTTTTTATTAAGAAGTTTATAAGTGTCTCTGCTATAATAGCCTCGCCAATGGATGCGGCGTGGATCCATAAGGCATCTTTTATAGGATGTGCCTTTGTTGAGTTAAATAGCCTCTCGACTATATTCTTTCTTAATTTTTTTTTAAAAAGGGCAAAGAAAACAAAAAAAGGCAGGGCTATATAGACAAGGATACTATAGATTATCTTCCACATGCTATCCTGTCAGCCTCTTCTGTAAGCTCTATAAGTTTATTTTCCAGATGGAGACGCATATCCTCCATAGCCTCTTCATCCATATCTTTATTTATATAGATGGGTTCACCCCAGAGGAAGACTATCCTTGAGAAAGGCAAAGGCAGGACAAACCTGTCCCATGATTTAAAAGTTTTTTTTTTACCTGCACTATATGTCACTGGCACTATGCCGGCCTTTGTAATCCTTGCAAGCTCTATTATACCCTTTTTTACCTTATATCTTGGACCCTTGGGTCCATCAGGGGTAATGGCAACATCAAAGCCGTGTCTGATAGATGACATGATCTCCCTCACTGATGATACTGTCTTTTTTCTGTATGAACCCCTGATTGCATCGAGACCAAAGAACCTTATCACCCTTGCAATAAACTCACCATCCCTGTGTCTGCTAATCAGCACTTTACCCTTGCCCCTTATGTTTGCAAAGGGCATCATAAGTAGCCTCCCATGCCAGAAGCAGATTATAAAATTTTCACCCCGTTGCCAACTCTCATCTACCTTCGACCTGTTTATATGTTCTATCCTTGATGTAAGCCTTATAAAGGTTATAATCGCATATATAACAGGGGGCAATATGTTCAATAAAAGAAAATATTTAATCTCCTTAAGCATTTCTTGGTTGCCTTGTCATCTTTATGATCTTTTTGCCTGGCTCTCTGAAAAACTGGAGCTCATAGAGCTTTTTATATGGTCCATCTATGTTAATAAGTTCATTGTGATTACCCTCCTGGACTATCGTGCCTTTTTCAAGGACTATAATCCTGTGGGCATTCATTACTGTAGATAGCCTGTGGGCAATGATTATGGTTGTCCTTCCCTTTATTAGGTTCTCAAGGGCCTTCTGTACCTCTACCTCTGCTGTGGCATCAAGGGAGCTTGTAGCCTCATCGAGTATGAGGACAGGGGCATCCTTGTAGAATGCCCTTGCTATGGCAATCCTCTGTTTTTGACCACCTGAAAGTCTTATACCCTTTTCCCCGACCACTGTATCATACTGCTTCGAGAGGTTCATAATAAAATCATGGGCATATGCCATCTTAGCGGCATTGATGACCCTATCCATGTCTATCTCAAGCCCAAAGGAGATATTGTTCTTTATTGTATCATTGAAGAGGATTACATCCTGGGTGACAAGGGCTATGTTTTTCCTCAGTGAATTAATAGTTATATCTTTTATATTTATCCCGTCTATCTCAATGCTACCCTCAGTAGCATCATAGAAACGAGGGATTAGATTGGCAAGGGTGGTCTTTCCTACACCGCTTTCGCCCACAATAGCGAGGACCTCATTCTTCTTTATATCAAGGTTTATATTCTTCAATATCATCCTGTCCTCATACCTGAAATAAACATCCCTGAAGGATATATTACCCTCTATCTTATCAATGGTCACGGCACCCTCTCTATCAGCTATATCAGGCACCCTGTCTATTATCTCAAAGACCCTCTGACTTGCTGCAAGCCCCTGCTGGATATTATGGTTTTCCTTATTGAGTCTCTTTATAGGTTCATAGAGCATAAGGAGGGCTGCTGTGAAGGAGAAGAAATTACCAGGTGTTGAGTTACCTGATATAACCTCCTTGCCACCGTACCATATGACAATGGCAATGGCTATGCCCCCTAATACCTCCATTATAGGCGAGGAGAACGCCTTTACCTTATAACGCTTCAGTATGGTCTTAAAAAGGGTCTCATTCTCATTATCAAATCTCTTGGATTCGTAATCCTCCATGCAGAATGCCTTTATAATCCTCTGACCCGTTATATTCTCATGGAGAAAACTTGTAAGTCGGGCTATGGATTTTTGGGTATTGGTACTTATCTTCCTAAGTTTTTTTCCAAATGCCACTATTGGATATGTGGCAAATGGGAGGACACAAAAGGCAATGGTGGCAAGGACCCAATCCCTGTAAAAGACTACAAATATGAGACCTATTATTGTAAAGGAATCCTTTAATATTGCCGTGAAGGTGTCTGATACTGCACTCTGGATAAGGTTTACATCGTTTATTATCCGTGAGATACTTGAGCCCGTAGATGTCTTGTCAAAAAAGGCAAGGGATTGCCTCTGGAGTGAATTAAATATAAGTGCCCTTATGTCTGTTATGACCTTCTGGCCTACATACCCCATAAGATATGTCTGGAGATAGTCGAATATACCCTTGACAAGATACAATAGTACAACACCACCTGGTATGAGATAGAGCATGGTGGCATTTTTTTCAAAGAATATCTTGTCCAGAACAGGTTTAACAATAAAGGCTGTAAGGCCATTGGTAGCTGCCACAAGGGACATAAATATCATGGCCAATACAAGTTTTATCCAGTATGGTTTTACAAATTTTAACAGCCTAAGATATAGTTCCATATCTATTCTCTAAAAAACCTATTATCTCATCCCCTGCCATGGCATATGAATCAAAGCCACTGAGTTGAGCCTTTATATAATCCAAACTCTTTTTTATCTCCTCTCTACCATTATTTAACATATAGATAACCCTCTCTGCAATCTTTTCAGGGTCAAGGTGCTGTATAAATTCAGGGAAGACCTCTCTCCCTGCTATGAGATTAGGCAGGCTTATAAACCTTACATCTACCAGTATCTTTGCTATAAGGTATGAAAGGGTAGATATCCTGTATATCACTACAGAGGGGACACCAAGTATGGCTGCCTCAAGGGTAGCGCTCCCTGATGAAATAATAGCAGCGTCGCTGTGGCATAGGGCATCATAGTTATTACCCCTTACAGCAATAATCTCCCTTCCTTCTATAAAACTATTTATCAATCTATCTGGTATGTTTTCAGCAACAGGGAGGATTATATCCACATGACCGAGCCTTTTCTTCAGGATATCTAAAGTGTTAAGAAGGACTGGCATATGTTTTATTACTTCGTTTTCCCTGCTACCTGGCATGATGGTTATAAGGGGATACCTACCGTCAATATTCATCGTCTTTAAAAATTCATCCCTGGCCATAGTGGGCTTGATTATGTTTGCAAAGGGATGACCTATATATCTTGCATCTATACCATATCCATTGTAGAACTCCTTTTCAAAGGGCAGAATAGATATTACAAGGTCCACATATTTTTTTATCTTATAGACCCTGCTTTTATGCCATGCCCATACCTGAGGTGGTATAAAATATACAACAGGGATGCCGAGCCCTTTGGCATAGCTGGCAATCCTTAGATTGAAGCCAGGGAAGTCAATGAGGATAACGCACAGGGGCTTTGTATCTTTTATGTGTCTTTTGATGGTATTTAATGCAGAGAATATATGGTTTATCTTTGTAAATATCTCACTAATACCCATAAGGGATATGGTATTGTAGTCATAGACGACATTCATACCCTCTTCTTTTAGTCTTCTACTTCCCATACCACTGAAATCTATGTTGTATTTTGATTTAATACTTTTTATGAGATTTGTAGCGTGGAGTTCCCCTGATAGCTCGCCTGTTAAAAGGACAATCCTGTTTGTGAAGCCTTTTTTTTCGTTATCTTTCAAGGGAGGTTCTGATAAGCCCTACTATCTCAAGCGCCCTAAGACCGCTTGCACCATCAACTGTCGGCCTCGTTTTGCCCTGGATAGAGTCAACAAATTCTTTTAGCTCTTCTCTTACCGAGTCTATCTTACCTGCTTCATAATCATGGGTCTCAAAATCCCTTTCCTGTTTTTTTGTTTTGACCGTGAGCCTGCCGTTTAAGAGGTCGATATATAATGCCCTATCCTTCTCAAAGACTGTTAAGACCCTCTCTTTCCCTGCTGAGACCCTGTTCACATGGAGTGTAGCTATGCAGCCGTTTTCAAATTCTAAAGTTGCAGTTACTACATCTTCCTTGTCGTTTATAAGAGGCATTCCATATGCCTTAATCACAGACCTTACCCTTGCCTTTAAAATACAGAGTAGCAGGTCTATATCGTGTATCATCAGGTCTGAGACCAAGTCTATATCTGTTGACCTACCTGTGTAGGGACCTGTCCTCCTTGCCTCTATTATGATGGGGTTCTCTATAAATTCCTCTGCCTTTTTAAAGGCAGGGTTAAAACGCTCAAGATGACCAATCTGCAGGACAAGGCCCTTATCCCTTGTCAGGTCTATAAGATATACTGCCTCTTTCACATTCATGGCCATGGGTTTCTCTATAAAGACATGGATACCCTTTTCGAGACAGTATCTTGCTATCTCATAATGGGTTTCAGTTGGCGATGCTATTACAATGCCATCTGATATGGATACTATATCCCTGTAGTCACAAAAAAATGGAATCTTATGCCTATCTGATATGCATTTTCCTATCCCATTGTCTATATCCACTATCCCTGAGACTTGAACCCCATCTAAGGTCAGGAGTTTCTCAAGGTGTATACTGCCCATATAACCAGCACCAATAAGGGATATATTTATCGGCATATACCCCTCTTGGAAGAACCGATGAACCTCGCAAGCTCATCTATATGGGGACCACCTATCTCCTCTTTTATTATCTTCACCGATTCGCTCAGAGGAAGGGATGACCGAAATAGAATCCTGTATGCCTTTTTCAAAGATGCTATCTCCTCCCTTGAAAAATTATGCCTCTCCAATCCCACAACATTGAGGCCGTATAATTTTGCCCTGCTCCCTGCAGCTATCATAAAGGGCGGGACATCCTTTGGAACGCCTGTTATGCCGCTTATGAATGCGTATTTACCTATCTTGCAGAACTGATGGACAGCGCACAGACCTGCAAATATTACAAAGTCATCAACCTCTACGTGACCTGCAAGGGTTGCACAGTTTGCCATAATAACATTATTCCCTATCTTGCAATCATGGGCTATATGGACATAGGCCATAAGAAAGTTATTATCCCCTACCTTTGTCACACCGCCACCATGAACTGTGCCTTTGTTTATGGTCACATATTCTTTTATGGTGTTATTGTTGCCTATTATAAGAAGGGTATCTTCTTCCCTGTAGCTTATATCCTGTGGCGGTCCCCCTAATGAGGCAAAGGGGCTTATGATACAATTCTCCCCAATCTGGGTGTTACCCTGTATAACCACATGATTCAAGAGTCTTGTGCCTTTACCAATTCTCACCTTATCATGGATAATACAATAAGGGCCTATCTCTACATCTTCTGCTATCTCAGCGCCTTTATATATTATTGCTGTTGGATGTATCAATTTCGAGACCTCTCAATCCTGTTTTAACATGGCCATAATCTTTGCCTCAGCCACCTTCTCATCTCCCACATATGCCTCTCCCTCAAATACCCACAGTTCTTTTTTATGTCTTACTACCTCCACAGAGAGCCTCAATTGGTCACCAGGGACAACAGGTCGTCTGAACCTTGCATTGTCAATGCCTATGAAAAATACAGAGCCTTTGAGGTCAGGGAAGGACTTGAATGCAAGGACACCACCTGTCTGGGCCATGGCCTCCAAAATCAGGACCCCTGGCATTATGGGTCTACCGGGAAAATGCCCCTGAAAAAAAGGCTCATTGTATGTCACATTCTTTATCCCCACTATCTTTTTTGCGTGGACAAAATCCGTAATCCTATCCACGAGGAGAAAGGGATATGTATGGGGTAAAAGCCTCATTATCTCGTTTATATCAATCATTTTCCTCTCCTGAAAATAATCTTTCTTCTATCTTCTTCATCCTCTCAAAAAGCTCTGGTAATCTCTTCAACTGTGCCTGTAGTTTCAGCCATTCCTTATGGGGCATGTGCGGTGTCCCTGATACAGATGAACCTGCCTTTACATCCTTTGTTATCCCTGTCTGGCCCCCTGCCCTCACATTATCCCCTATCACTACATGGTCTCTCACACCTACCTGACCTGCAAGGACAACGTTCCTACCTATCTTTGAGCTCCCTGCTATACCTACCTGGGCTACAATTATAGAGTTTTCTCCTATGGTTACATTATGGGCTATCTGGACAAGGTTATCTATCTTTGTCCCTTTTTTTATCACAGTCTTATCAAGGGATGCCCTGTCTATGGTGACATTTGCTCCTATCTCCACATCGTCTTCTATGACAACCTTACCTAACTGGGGGATCTTTCGATGGCCCTCACCATCCCACATATATCCAAATCCATCGGCACCTATAATTGACCCTCCATGGATTATTACCCTTTTTCCTATCTCTGTCCTGTTATATATTGTAACCCCAGGGTAAATAATAGTATCTTCTCCAATGGACGCGCCATCTCCTATATAGACAAAAGGATGAATCCATACCCCTCTTCCAATCTTTACCCCTTGACCTATATAGACAAAAGGGGATATTGCAGCATCAGGTGCTATCTCAGCGTCTTTTGATATAATGGCCAGTGGGCTTATTCCAGGTTCTTTATTTTTGTTTAGATCAAATAGCCCTGCAACCTTGATATATGCAAGCTGGGGATTTTGAACTACTATGAGATTTTTGTCTTTAAACCTATCTGCATATGCGCTACTCACAATTATGGCAGATGCCTGGCACGTGTCAATGTATCTTTCATAGCCTGCCTGGACTAGAAAGGTTATATCACCTTTTTTTGCCTCCTCGATGCCTGAGATACCTGAGATAATGATACTGCCATCACCTATTAGTTCACCATCTATTATCTCACATATCTCTCTAAGACTTATCACTTTTTAGGGGCCTTTTCCTTGGACTGTTTATTGTATTCTTCAATCACCTTACTAGTAATATCTATGCCAGGGGCAGCGTAGAGTAATATGGCAGGGTGTTTCTGGAGTATGAGTGTGTATTTCTCCCTCTCGCCTATCTTTTTGATTGTATCCATAACCTCATTTACCAGATTCTGCTCAAATTCTGCAATCTTCTGCTGCATTTCTCCATGGTATTCATTTTCCAGGTTTTGATAATCTTTTAGTTTTTTGTCAAAGAGTTTTTGCTGCTCGTCTATTTTCTCTGGTTTAACAGCGGTACCCTGTTTAACCAGTGAATCTTTGAGCCTCTGCAGCTCCTCTTGTTTACTGGAAAGGTCTTTTCTTATCTTGTTTATCTCCTCGTCCATGGTCTTTTTGGCCTGTTTACCCTTATCTGATTCCATCACAACCCTACCTATATCCACATATGCAATGTTTGCCTGCTGACCCATAACTACATAAGGTGTCAGCATCCATGTAAGTACAAAAATACAAGCAAATAAAATCTTCTTCATAGTTCCTCCTGATTTAATATTGTGTTCCTATTGCAAAGTCAAATACGCTTCTTTTCTCTCCTCTCTTTGGAAATAGGTTAAAACCGAGTTCAAGTCTTATAGGGCCAAGGGGTGAAAACCATCTTATACCAAAACCAGCTGATGCCCTCATACCTTTTAACATAAAACCATCTGAATCGTCAAATCCTGCACCAGCATCATAGAATAGCACGCCTTTTACACCTGCTGGTTTATAAATTGGGAATATCCATTCGAGGTTAAAAAATAGCTGATTCTTTCCTCCTATAATCTCTCCTTCGCTATCGACCGGTCCTGCTTCACCGTACTTAAACCCCCTTACAGAATAAAGGCCACCCACATAGAATTTTTCATAGATTGGTATCTGCCTGCCACCGTATGGCCTTATTACCCCGCCTGTCCCTTTTACAAAGAATGTGCTATCCCAGAAACCAGCAGGAATATACTGGCCGTAAGCTGCAACACTCTTTATAAAATAGTTATCGCCACCAAAAGGGCCACCTGCCACCTCAAATGATGCATCAGCAGCAATACCCACATTAGGGTTCATAATATCGTCTATGGTATTTTTACTTATAGAGATGGATGGCGCACTGGTTAATCTTGTCCCGAATTGCTGTTTTACATAAACACTTGCTTTGTCTTCAATATTGGTAACCTGTGTTTTTTCATATCTGTATGAAAGGGCCCCCTTTATATCATCAGTCAGTCTCCTTGACAATCCAAAGCCACCCCCTAATTTTTTATAGTCAAAGGAGTCCATAATCCTCTTATAATTAAAGATGTTATAACTCGTATCGAGGTCAAGGTCAAATATCCTTGGCTCTACATAGGTTAATCTAAATTCCTGGGTAACACTGCCTATACCTGCTGAAAGATACACCTTTCTACCTGTCCCAAAAAAATTCTCCTGGGATATGTTGCCTGTGACCATGACCTTTTCATAGGTGCTATATCCAACACCGAGGCTCAATGTCCCTGTCTGTTTCTCCTCAACAGTGAGGTCAATATTCACCTTGTCAGGCTCATCTGTCTTTATAATCTTCATGTCTGTGTCTTTAAAGTATGTTGTGTTTCTTAAGTTTTTTCTACTCTTTTTCATGTGTTTTGATGAGAATCTGTCACCTTCTGCGAAGGTAAGTTCTCTCCTGATTACCTTATCCAGAGTCTTTGTATTGCCTATTATATTTATCCTGTTTATGAATATCTCCTGGTTTTTTTTGATCTCAAAGTCGATATTTACCTTTTGTATATCATCATCTATCATGGTTAGGGGTGTTATCTCGCAGAATGCATATCCCTTATCCTGATACATATCTGTTAATGTAAGGACATCCTGTTGATAGAGTGAGGCACGGAAGATATTGTCTTTCTTGCTTTTTATGGTGGCTAATAGGTCTTCCTTTTTAAATATTACATCGCCCTTAAAATCTATCTTATCTATCTTATATAAATTACCCTCTTCTATTGTCAGTGTTATTGTTATTGTCTTGCCGTCCTTTGATATGTTTATATCAGGCGCACCTATCTTTGCCCTCACATAACCTTTATCATGGTATAGGGCCTCTATATTTTTCCTATCTTCATCAATGGTCTCTTCATCGAGGATGCCAGATCCAGTAAACCAAGAGAATATACCCTTTTCTGATGTACTCATCATAGACTTTATCTCTGATTCCTTAACATTTTTATTCCCTTTAATAACAATCTTTCGGACATATGCCTGAGGTGGCTCCTTTATTATGAATTTTACAGATACATCAAATTCTTTTTCGTAATCTATCTCGTAGGTCACCTTTGTGGCATAATAACCCTTACTGGCATACAATTTCTTTATCTCTTCTATGCTCTCCTTTATCTTTTCTGTGTTAAGGACAGTATTTGTTTTAATCTTGAGTTTTTCCTTTATATCGTTTGTCTTGACCTTTTCATTGCCTGAAATGTAAATGGCATCTATTGTCTGTCTCTCTATAACCACAAAGGTTACGGTCTTTCCTTTATCTGTGTCTTTTACATCTATCTGGATATCGCTGAAAAAACCAGTTTTGTAAATATTTTTTAGGTCTTCCCTTAGCTTTTCTAAATCATAGGGGTCATTCTCCCGCGTCTTTATGTTGTTCATTATATAACCCCTGTCTATCTTGTCATTGCCTATTATCTCAAGTTTGATTATCTTGTCAGCCCCTGCAGCATTAAAAGATAATGTAATGATAAAAAGGGCAGCTATTATAAAAAATATTAAATTTTTCATTCAAGATTGAAAATTAACAAAAAAACAAGGTTATTGTAAAGGTATTTTTGTATGATTAGAGTATTATCCCACAGAAGACAAAATGGTTTTGTCGAATGCTTAGACATCAACTGTGGCTTTAAAACGTTCATTGAATTTTTTGTTGCAAAATATCCTTAATCCCTATCTCTGTCAATGGCTAATCACTATTTTCCTATTCGATCTCTTCTTCCCAACTATTCCATTGACAAGCTATCCTCCAGTTGAATAATATAAACATGGATGCTCTTTGAATCGGGGGGTTAATAATACATGGATAGAAAAACCCTATTCACCTCAAAGCTCTCTTTTTTAATCACCATCTCTTTAATCCTTCTTCTCCCTTCTATTCTCCATGCTGAGACAAAGACATTTATAAAGGAATACACCTATCAGGCAAGTGATGAGGACAGCAAGAACTCAAGTAGAACCATAGCCCTAAGAG
>JAOAHW010000041.1 GCA_026415015.1 Syntrophorhabdaceae bacterium | reverse complement strand
ACAAAACATGCCTTCAAAATACAGGTGCCTTTGATTACGAAAATAGAGATTATTTAGGTTGTCATTCTTATGGATAAAACTTATAATAGGCTGTAATTATGAATAGAAAATTTCATGCCTTACTCACTCCTGTGTTGTCTTTTTTATTAATCTTAGCTGCCTATCATGTCCAGTGTGACGATAAATTAGTGGTAGGTGAGGTAGAGGAGATTATACTTATCAGATGTGGCAAAAAGATGCCAGCACGGATAGACACAGGGGCTACAATAACCTCTATTGATGCAAGGGATTTAAAGATTAAGAATGATATTGCTGAATTCAGGCTGCCTGAAAAATACGGGGGTGAAAAGATAACACTCCCTATAGTGGAATGGCAACTTGTTCGGTCAAGCAGTGGTCAACAGAAAAGACCAGTGGTTGAGATAGACATATGTATAGGGACAAAAAAATTGCGTATCAAGGCAAATCTCAGTAACCGCTCCTGCATGTCATATCCAATCCTAATAGGACGCAATGTCCTGAAAGAGGGTTTTATTGTGGATATAACAAAGAAAAATATCCTACCACCAGACTGCAGCCAAAATACAACCCCATGAAACGCCCAGCGCTTATTATCTCCATTATACTTTTTTTAATCTCCATGACAATAATAAGCTACAAGGTTATAGTCCTTAGATACCCTATCTTGCCTGTTGCCCCAGGACAGGTATGGCAGTTCTCATTTGAGGCATACATAAGCCCTGAAGACAATAAAATTCACGTAGAATTTGGCCTTCCCCTCGAACATACAGGCAGGATGATAATAGAGGAGAGGATCTTCTCTGGAAATCTAAACTTCAATACTATTCAAACTAAATCTAATAGGTTTGGCGTATGGACAGGTGACAATATCAATAATACAGAATATATCTTTTACAGAGCAACGATAATCTTAAGACCAAGAAGGATGCCGAAGCAGATACCCAACTCTATAGTAGCGAATCCACAATTACCAGCCATTGAAAAGGAGGAACAGGGGCTTGCAGAAAGGATAGTTAAAAAGTGGGAACAAAGACTGCCGAGACAGGAGGGCTTTAGGGCAATCTTATATTTTGTTGGTGAAGACAATAGTTTTACCCTCTTTGATGAGAAAGATAGGGATGTCTGGAGAGAGTTGGAACAAAAATATGGTAAAACCACGGGACTTCTTCTGCTTTTAAACACAGCCAATTTTCCTGTAAGGGCTACAGAGGGTCTTGTTCTTGCCGATGAGATAAAGACCACAACAGAGAGATGGCTTGAGGTTTGGACAGGCGAGAGGTGGGAATTTGTATTCCCTGAGAAGGCTGAGATAATAGCTGATCAGGGGAGGTTATTGCCACTGTCAACAGAAGGGCTACCTGCAGTATTTATATCAAGAGGTACCATTAGTGATGTCCGTTGGTCATTAAATAAACAGATTGCAAGTAAATGGAGGATCCATTTTGAGAGGATACAACGTTCAAGCCATTTTCTGGACCGATGGTCTCTGTTTTCATTACCTGTGGAGTTCCAGAATACATTCAGGATTCTCTTGCTTGTGCCAATAGGAGCACTTTTGATATGTATCTTAAGGAATATGGTAGGGTTTCCCACATTCGGCATCTTTATGCCAGTCCTCATGGCACTTGCCTTTCGTAGTACAGGTTTGATTTATGGTCTCGGCATTTTTTTGATAGTCGTATTAATAGGTTATACGACAAGGCGCTGGCTGGATAGGTTGCGCCTGCTTCTTGTACCAAGGCTTTCAGCCCTTCTTACCCTTGTTATTATATGTTTTACTATCTTTGCCCTTGCTGGAAGCAGGATTGGAATCAGAGAACTCTTGGCAGTAGGCCTCCTCCCCATAGTAATCCTCACCATGACCATCGAAAGGTTCTTTATTGTAATAGAGGAATCAGGGGTGGGAGAGGCCATAAAGACTGCCGCTGGCAGTGCTGCTGTGGCATCCATTACATACTTCATAATCCAGTGGGACCCTCTACAGTTGATATTTTTCATATATCCTGAGCTATTATTTGCTGTAGGAGCTATGGAGATTCTAATCGGCAGGTATACTGG
>JAOAHW010000143.1 GCA_026415015.1 Syntrophorhabdaceae bacterium | reverse complement strand
GAGCTCTTTATCCCTGTTATCCAGAGGGCAGAGATGCTTGCAGAGCTCATGAGGATGAAATATAGTATAGCTGTTGCAGGTGCCCACGGTAAGACAACCACCACATCCCTTGTATCAACCATACTTGCCCATGCAGGTATGGACCCTACATGTGTAATAGGGGGCAAGCTCAATAGTTTTGGCAGTAATGCAAAGTTAGGTGGCAGTAAATACCTTGTTGCCGAGGCAGATGAGAGTGATGGGACTTTTTTGCTCCTTTTCCCTACTATTGCTGTGGTTACCAATATTGATATGGAACACCTTGATTTCTACAGGGATTTAAATGAAATTAAGTCTGCATTCCTTACCTTTTTGAACAAAGTACCATTTTATGGAATGGATATCATATGTATAGACAACCCAAACCTCCAGAGCCTTATACCTAATCTCAAGAGGAGGTATATAACATATGGCCTGTCAAAACAGGCAGATATAAGGGCAGTAGATATAAAAACAGAGGATTTCAAGACAAGATTTAAGGTCATATACAGAGACAGGGAAATAGGCGATGTAGTCATGGGTCTGCCTGGGATCCATAATGTAGTAAATGGGCTTGCTGCCTGTGCAGTGGGTATGGAGCTTGAGATCCCCTTCTCCAAGATAGCCGATGCCTTCCAATCATTCTCGGGGATCCAAAGGAGGCTGGAGATAAAGTGGGACGGCAGGATAAAGCTTATTGATGACTATGGCCATCACCCCACAGAGATAAAGGCAACGCTCTCATCTATAAGGGGTATGTGGAAAGGCAGGATTATTGTGGCATTCCAGCCCCACAGATACTCAAGGACAAAAGCACTGATGGATGAGTTTATTACATCTTTTAATGAGGCAGATATCCTTATAATTACAGAGATATACCCTGCCTCTGAAGAACCCATAGAGGGTGTATCAGGGGCAGCCCTTGCTGAAAGGATAAAGGCAAGTGGACACAAGAATGTTATTTTTTGCCCCACAAAAGAGGATGCTGCAGTGAAGATATTAGAGATAGCAACTCAAGGTGATGTTGTTGTTATGCTTGGTGCAGGGGATATAAACAAGATATGTGATACACTTAAGGATAGATGGACTGGACTGGAATAAAAGGTGCTGTTCTCAAGGATGTGTCCATGAAGAGGTATACATCCATGAAGGTGGGTGGTACCGTAAAATATATGGTATATCCAATAGATGATGAAGACCTATTGGGTGTTGTAGCAAGGCTCAGCGAAAACAGAATTAAATACAGGTTTCTCGGCAATGGTACCAATATCATTGTCAGCGATTCAGGCCTTGAGGAGGCGCTTATAAGGGTCACAAGGATTAATATCTTAAGACACAGGGACAATGGAGATACCTGTACAGTAACAGTATCAGGTGGCATGTCTCTCAAGAGATTTATATTAGATTGTGCCCGAAGGGGTCTGTCAGGGCTTGAGAGACTCTACTGGATACCAGGGACAGTAGGCGGTGGCATAAAGATGAATGCAGGTAGTTTTGGCTCATCCATATCAGACTGTCTCGAAGATGTGGTTGTTTTTCACAAGGACAGTGGTTTTATGACTGTTACAAAAAAGGACATGTCTTTTGGATATAGAAGTTCATCTATAAGCAGGGAAGACTGTGTTTTTATAGCCAGGTTCAATCTCCAGAAGAAAGACAAAAAAGAGATACTCAGAGACATGTATTATGTATACAGTGAGAGAAAGAATCGTCACCCCATGGAATTTCCATCATCTGGCTCTATCTTTAAATCTGTAGAGGGTGAGCCTGCATGGAGGTTTATTGAAAAGGCAGGGATTAAAGGGATGAGGGTAGGTGGTGCCTGTGTCTCAGAAAAACATGCGAATTTTATAATTAACCTCGGTGGTGCCACAGCGAGAGATATAAAAGTGCTTATGGACATGATTAAAAAAGAGGTTTTTGAGAGGTTTGGTGTTGTCTTAGAAGAAGAGGTTGAACTGTGGGGTTTTGATGACAGGGCAACAGAAAATTAGAGACAGGTAAAAGGGTTATGAAGGATAAAAAGATAGGTGTCCTGATGGGTGGCATGTCATCGGAGAGGGAGATATCCTTAAAGAGTGGAAGGGCTGTCCTTGAGAGCCTTCTAAGACAGGGCTATAATGCCATAGGGATTGATGTAGACAGAAATATCATGGAGACCCTCAAAAGAGAATCTATAGACATTGCCTTTATTGCCCTCCATGGTAGGTGGGGTGAGGATGGAACCTGTCTCTTATACACGTCT
>JAOAHW010000084.1 GCA_026415015.1 Syntrophorhabdaceae bacterium | reverse complement strand
CTGATTTGTTATCTCATGTTCTGCAAAAACTGTGCAGGTGCTACTTATAGATGCAGGTTTATCAGAAGTCAAAGAAATACTCCCCATATCCTCAAGGGGAATACCCAGGGTATCTGCCATGATCTCTATAAATCTACCTGTACCGGCAGCACATTTATCATTCATAACAAAGCTTATTACTTTTCCATCTTTTATCTTGATAGCCTTACTATCCTGACCACCTATGTCGATTATTGTTTTTACAGTTGGGAGGAGGCTATGCAACCCTTTTGCATGACAGGTAATCTCAGTTACCTGCCTGTCTGCAAAGGGTACATTTATTCTCCCATATCCCGTGGCAATGATATAGGATAGATCCTCAAACTTCAGGTGCGCCTGAATGAGTGCCTCCTCCATAACTTTATTCGCCAGTTTTCGATGTTCAGGACCTGTTGGACCTATTATGGTGGCCTCTATTTTGCCACTAAGTATAACCACCTTTGTCATTGTAGAGCCAATGTCAATACCGGCGAAATATTTAGTCATTTTTTGTCAATTCATCCTGTTCTTATAGGCATCCACAGCTTCGATAAATGCATCTATCCTGTTGTGGGTATCTGCCTCGTTATAAGAGCTTATATCCACTATGTCCCCTTCGAGAATAAGTATGGGTATCTCTTTATAGACCTTTTTCAATGTCTCTGCCTGGTGGATGATGCCTGCATGCCAGCTCCTGCATGAGAAAGCAGAATGGAATACAACACCGTCGCATTTGTATTCTTCTATATATTCAATGATCCTCTCTACCTTTGGGAGAGAACCAGGTCTTTTTCTTGCCTTGTCATACCAGTGTGTCCAGTATCTCACCCATCTCCATGCAATATGTTCAAGGGGGTCATCTGTCTTTGGCAGTTCAAGCCTCTCTATCTTTTCACAACCCCTGTATGTGACCTCCACAGGGAATACAGCACCTTTGCTATTGAAATACTGGAAATCACCAAGGGCAAACCATGAAGGTAGCCCTGCAGCCCAGATAAGTCTGTATTTTTCTGGATCTGCAACGCCTATACCGTTTTTTATCTTGTCCTGGAGTTCATCATAGAGCTGTTTGTAAAAATCATATGCCTCTTGAGTCCCAAGATTAAAAGTAAGTGGCACCATAGTATTCATGGCATCTCCGGTATCCATAGGGGTTGGGAATGCCTTCCTGAGTTCATATGTATCTATGAATAAATCCCAGGTTTTGTCAGATAATTCCACTATCTGGGCAAGCCTATCCCAGTCCATCTTTTTCCCTGTGTGTTTTTCACAGAATTTTACACATTCTCTGAGTTCATCTCTCGCATATTTAACATAAAATTTTTCCTGTTCATGGTGGTCCATTTTAGGGTCAAAGGGTGGATAATACATGCTTCCAACAAACACAGGGACATCACGGAGATAATGCTGGGTTGCCTGTGGCCATTTGAATCTCGGGTCGCATAGAAGCTGGGCAGAACCAAGGATCATATCTGGTCTACCCATGCCACCCCATGGTGCATCAGGGACAGCACCGCCGCCCAACTCTTCTCTTACCATATCAAAACCTATGGTGCATGTGGCATAAGTGCAAAGAGATCTTGAGAAATTATCAGATTCTGCCTTCTGTAGATACTTTTCAGCGTCCCTCTTTGCAGCACAAACCCCTGCAAAGCTCTCACCCCATGCTGGGACTATATCCATTGCCCTCATGATCTCATCCTGACCATCGGCAATATATGCATATGCCACCTTCTTACCCTCTTCCTTTGCCTTTAAAGTTGCAGCGAGATTTCCCCGCACGAATTTAGGTATGCTTGCCGCAGTCTTGGTTGCAACTGCCCTTCCTTTTTTTTCTTCAGCCATAAAATTTCCTCCCTTTTATTATGCAATCATTTCAAGAAAAGCCTCTATCCTTGTCTTCATCCGTGCGAGGCTTGATGTGGAATATTCATCTTCAAGATAGAGAACTGGAACACCTGCTGACTCTATATAGCTCTTAATAGCTGGGACCTCGAATCCATAGGGGTCACAGTACTTGTAAACAAAAAGGATAGCGCCATTGACCTTGAATTCGTCAATATATTTCCTCATATGACCGAAGCGGGCATTGAGGTTGTCCTCGTATGTACCACCTGTATCCACAAAGGTTGTGGGGATCTTGAGCTTTCTAAGATAGCGTTCTGCCAGTGCAAGAAGGGGCTCTTTATCTTCATCCACATCCTGATAGTACATCTTACTACCTATTGATATGTCATCCATGACAAGATATGCACCAGCACCCTCAATGGAGTCTGTAATAATTACGCTATCTATCTGGTCACCAATAAGCATTATCCTCTTGTTCTGGGTAGGTCCTGCTGGTTTTCTTACCTTAACCTCTTCTATTACCTCTTTGATTAATTCACTTGATTCATTAACAGGAAGACCCATAACAGCCACAAGAACCTTCATCATCTCAGAACCAGAGATAAGAGGCGGGTTGCTTTTCCTTAACTCATAAAGGTCTCTCATAAGTCTCCTGTTTTCATTATGGAAAGAAATAGCTTTTTTTAATGAGTCGGTCGTGATTTTATTTCCTGTGTAATCTTCCAGAGTCTTAATCAATAGTCTAAACAGTTCCTTCATAAATTCAATAGAGGGGTCGTCCGTCACATGGGGGACATTAAAAAAATGGAAATATGGGAGATTAAGGTAGTCCCTCCAGACATCACTTGTCCTGTCAAGGCTGTCACATTGATGGGGTAAAACCATGCCATCGAGGAAACTGAACTTTCCCTTAATGGATGCATCAAAGACATTCCGTACAAAGGGACAAACTATGGTCTCCATATATGCATCACCCTTTGTTATAGCCTCTTCTACATTGCCTTTTAATCTGAAGGGGACAACACCCGCTGCTGTTAGAACCTCCACAGGACCAAGGGCTGAAATATAACCTATTATTTTTTTGCCTTCTGTCTTTAGCTCTTTAACCCTTGATCCGTAATCATTGTAGTATTTTTCTGCCTTAGCCAATCCTTTTTCAACTCCTAATTCAGCCATATTAACTCCTCTTTTTTTTCCCTGAATAAAAATTTATCAGGGGTATTTTTAGCCTTTTAAGGCCTTTATATTCTTTTTTTTGTGGCTTAATATGAGAAAGGAAGTAACAAGAAAAGATAGAACCTTTTAAAAGTTATATCTTCATGTTTGGATCTTAGTTTACTATGATGAAGCGCCACGAACTTCATCATAAACCATTAAACAAAACTTAACACTATTTTAATCTTTTTATCAATCTATTCCTACTACCCTTGCATCTGCCTCATCGTAGACTATGCCTGTTGAAAGTGTCTTTTCTCTTTCCACATCAAGCTTTATAATCTTGTCAAGGGAGATACAACCAAATACCTCAATAATACCTGCCTCGTAAAAATTTCCATTGATATAGAAATCGGATTTTATCCTGTCCTTGCCCTTAAATAGGGTGATAACAGTATCCTTCAGTGGTGCACAACCAAATATCTCTATTATTGCTCCCTCCATTGTCTTGCTATCTATCTTCTCTTTTTCTATGTCCAATACCCTTGCCATGATACCTCCTTTATTTTTTTGACCTTTTCATCAGTAAGTTATGCCTTATATTATGCAAGCTATATGCCATAGAGATCTCTTTTTATTAACCCCATCTATTAGACTTTAATATGGGCCTAAGTTTAGATACCCAAAAAATAACAGTTATAAAATTCAATAAGTTATAATCAATTATTAAGTGTTCTTTTTCCATCCTATAACCTCTTTTTAATCTAATGTTAACTTTAGACACGGAAATGTATCCCAGGCTGTCAAATTGAACAGTTTTTAACTGTTAAATTCAACAGTTTTAAAAATCTGTTTTTTCTAACAGTTTTTTTTCTACAAAAATAAATAAAAAAACTTGAAAAAATGTAAAAACTATTATATATCACAGTGTAATGACACAGGGGAATTACCATGGACGAAAATCAATTCTTTAGAGAAGTGACAATGAGGATCTGCGGGAGTCTTGAAATAGATAAGGCACTCTGGCAGTGTCTGTTATATATAAAAGATATTCTCCCTGCAGATGAGTTGATAATGACAGTCTATGATCATGATGCAAAGACACTTGATATAGTAGCCACTGCCAGCATTGATGGTGGCGTGTTAAGGTCAGATAAAATCCCTATGCCTGAACACCTAAATAGGCAGCTTGAAGAGCCATCTAAGTTTCCGAGGGTAAGGATATCTGACGATGTATATAAAGATGAGATAGTAAGCAAGGTTGCAGAACAACTCAAATGGCCTGATTCATCAATAATAGTTGGTAGGCTTATTGTAGATAATAAGTTCATAGGTTCATTTATTTTAAGGGCAAATGGAAGAGGAAGGTACACAGAGAGGGATGCCAAATTGTGGACAATCATAAATGAACCTGCTGCCATAGCCCTTGCTAATTCAAGGAGATACCTGGAACTAATAAAGCTAAAGGAACTCCTTGCTGATGACAGTAAATATTTCCAGAATGAATTACGCAGGGGTTTTACAGAGGAGATAGTAGGTGCAGAATTTGGTCTGAAAGAGGTAATGAATCAGGTTCTTAAAGTTGCTCCACTTTCAAGCCCTGTGCTTTTATTTGGCGAGACAGGTACAGGAAAGGAATTGATTGCTAATGCAATTCACAATTTCTCACCAAGAAACAACGGTCCTTTAATAAAGGTTAACTGTGGTGCTATACCAGAGACATTAATTGATAGCGAGTTGTTTGGACATGAAAAAGGCGCATTTACCGGTGCTATATTTCAACAGAGAGGTAGGTTTGAACGAGCCCATGGGGGTACTATTTTCCTTGATGAGGTAAGTGAATTGCCTTTGAATGCCCAGGTTCGTCTTCTAAGAGTCATACAGGAGAAGGAGATAGAAAGGGTTGGCGGAACTCAACCTATAAAGGTTGATGTAAGGATAATATCAGCCACCAATAAAGACCTGAAAAGACTTGTGGAGAAAAATCTATTCAGAGATGACCTCTATTACAGGCTTTGTGTGGTACCTATCTATATACCTCCTCTAAGGGAGAGAAAAATGGATATACCGGCCCTGGTGGAATACTTTATGAGGCGAAAGGCAAAGGAGATAGGTTTGAATTTTATGCCTGGCATGACGCCAGGGACACTGGAGAAGCTCACAGAATATGATTGGCCTGGAAATGTAAGGGAACTTAGCAACGCCATTGAGAGGGCAATCATTATCCATGGTAACAGACCCCTTGATTTTGAAGATATAATAGGAAGGCAGACAAAAGAACACGGCAATGACAGAATAGAACAAATTTCAACAGACTTGTCTGATCTAACTACTATGAAGGATATAGAGATACAGCATATAAAGAATGCATTGAGACGCTCTAATGGTAAGGTTGAAGGCAAAGATGGTGCAGCTTTTATACTTGGCATGAATCCTGCCACTTTAAGAAGCAGGATGAGGAAGTTGAAGATACCTTTTGGAAAGGCAGCCAAGGCAGAATATGCAAAAAAAGTGCTTTAAAAGATGTACCCAATATAAAGAAATGTAAAAGGTCATGAAGACATTAGAACAGATAAATAAAAGGCTTAAATCGAGAGATACAGTGGAAGATGCCTTAAAAGATAGAGAGAGGCAATACAGGCTTATAGTGGATACTGCCGATGAAGGCATATGGGTATTTGATGAAAACTATATAACAACCTTTGTCAATAAAAGAATGGCAGATATGCTTGGCTATACACCTGAAGAGTTAGAGGGAAAAAGCCTGAAGGATTTTATCCATGAAAAGGATATACAAAATTTTGAAAGAGAGGCAGCAAGAAGGAGAGAAGGTATATCAGGAAGATATGAAAGGATGCTCAGAAAAAAAAATGGATCCTATATGTGGGCCCTGGTGTCTGCCACGCCTATCCTTGATATGAACAAGAGATTCATAGGATCTTTCGCCATGTTTACTGATATTACAGAGAGGAAAAACGCAGAAGAGGCATTAAAGATAAGTGAGGCAAAATACAGGAGTATCTTTGAAAATGCAGTGGAGGGTATATTTCAGAGTACCCCTGATGGCAAGCTAATAACAGTAAACCCTACAATGGCAAAGATATTTGGTTATGATTCACAGGAGGAAATGTTAAATCATGTCCTTAGTATAGGAAGGCAGTTGTATACCTGTGGTGAGGATAGACATCTATTTAAACAGATCCTTGAGGAAAAAGGTGTTGTTGAGAAGTTTGAGGCCCAGTTCTTTAAAAAGGATGGGACGCTACTCTGGGGTTCTTTAAATGTGAGGGCTGTTAAGGATAAAGATGGGAATGTGCAGTATTATGAAGGGACATTAGAGGACATAACATCCCGTAAAAAGGCAGAGGAAGAACTAAAAAAATCAGAAGAAAAATATAGAAATATCTTTGAAAATGCTGCAGAGGGGATATTCCAGGTCACCCCTGAGGGTAGATATCTTAGCATTAACCCTGCCCTTGCAAGGATACATGGATTTGCATCCCCTGAAGACATGATGGCTACAGTCACTGATATAGCCCATCAACTATATGTAGACCCGCAACGGAGGGCAGAACTTAAAAAAAAGATGGTGGAAGAGGGTTTTGTAAAAGATTTTGAGATACTGATGCGAAAAAAAGATTCAAGTCTCCATTGGGTGTCTGTAACATCCCATGCTGTTAAAGACAATAAAGGGGACATTATCTATTATGAAGGGATGCTCGTAGATATAACATCAAGAAAACTTGCTGAAGAAGAGGCTGAAAAACACAAAAAGACCCTCAACAGCATGATAGAGACAATATGCAAGGCAATAGAGATAAAGGACCCTGGCACAAAAGGTCATCAGAGAAGGGTATGCAATCTAGCAAAGACAATAGGTGAAGAAATGGGTCTCACAAGAGATATGGTCGATATAATAGGTATGGCAAGCATGATACATGATATAGGCAAACTGGTCATACCAACAGAGATCTTAAGCAAACCAGAAAAAGTAAATGAGATTGAATATACCTTGATAAAGACCCATTCAAAGGCAGGGTATGAGATGATAAAAGATGCTGGATTACCTGATTTGGTAGCTAACATTGTCATGCAACATCATGAAAGGCTTGATGGGTCAGGATATCCTCATGGATTGAAGGGTATAGACATATTACTTGAGGCTCGGATACTTGCTTTAGCAGATGTTGTAGAGGCAATGACATCCCCAAGACCGTATAGATCACCTAAAGAAATAGAGACAGCATTAAGAGAGATAGAAAAAGGAAAAGGCATTATCTATGACGAAGGCGTAGCCAGCATATGCATAGACCTTTTTAGAAAAAAAGGGTTCAATTTTTGAATTAAGTATTTTGAAAAACCCTCATTACAATTTCATTGAAATCATAACGAAATTCTGTTAAATTTATCCCCGAGAAGAGGGGATATTGAAGGTTATCACTATTTCAAGATCATACGGGTCAGCAGGTAGTCTCTTTGGCAAAAAACTGGCTGAAAGATTAGGCTATAAATATGTGGATGACGGCTTTCTCAAATATTTAAAGACAAATAAAGAGGCAGTTAATTTCCTTCTGAAAAACCTTGAAGATGAAAGGTCCCCAGACATCACTGATAGATTCACTGAGCTTATACACAACAAAAGCTATTTTAAAACAGCTATAACTGTGGCGCTTTATAGCCTTATAAGTAAAACAGATGTAGTTATAGTTGGAGGTGGAGCCCATCTGATACTTGAGGAATATCCCTCCAGGATACGTATACAAATAATAAGGGACATTAATGAGAGGATATTCGATATAATGAATGAGAAGGTTTTATCAGAAGAAGATGCTGTAGACCTGGTAAACAAAAAAGATAAGGAAAAAAAGAAATTCATAGAGTTCTATTTTGACAGAGACTTAAATGACCCGTCCTCCTTTGACATAATTTTTAATGCAAGCAGTGTAAAACTTGAGCATGCTCTCGATATAATGGAGCTATATGCAGAGCGATTTTTTTCGAGAATAGACTATGAGGATGCAAGGTTGTTTGCTGCTAAAAGGTTGCTTGAAAACAGGGCAAAGCTTGCCATCATACATCATGAACTTGCAACAAAGAGCAAGGTAGAATTCGAGGCACTGGCAGGAGATGCCCTTCTTTTAAAAGGTATTGTTGGTGGTGAAAAAGAGAAAGAGAGGCTTTTGAAGGCATTATGGGGCCTCAAAGGTGTAAATAAAGTCACTGACCATCTTAAAATAGGCACTCTTTCCCGATTAATCTATTAAAAAATCATTTAAAGGTTATGCTTATGAAACCTAATAGCTTATTTTTACTAATCAATTTTTTCTTATTTGCTATAATACCCGAGATTGCCTCGGCATCATCAGGGGCATCAGTCTCTTTTCCCATATGGACAACTCTGTTTTTCACGGTCCTTATTCTCTCCATTGCAGTTATGCCCCTTATAAACAGTGAGTGGTGGGGGAATAACTATCGTTATGTATCAATCGGTCTTGCTATACCTGCAGCAGCCATTGTGTTATTCAAGGATTTCTCCCTGCTTTTCCATGCCATTATTGAATATATATCCTTTATAATACTCCTTGGGTCTTTATTTGTAATCTCTGGGGGTATAGTCATCCGCATTTCAGCCCGAGGAAAACCCCTTTTAAACTCCATTATCCTTATTATTGGTGCTATATTTGCAAGCTTCATTGGCACAACAGGGGCAAGTATGGTTTTGATAAGGCCATTAATAAGGGTTAACAGGTGGCGAAAAAATGTCTCTCATATCTTCATTTTTTTTATATTCCTCGTCTCAAATATTGGCGGCCTGCTGACACCCCTCGGAGACCCACCTTTGTTCCTCGGTTTTTTAAAGGGTGTTCCCTTCACATGGACATTCAGGCTTTTACCTGTCTGGATTATTACTGTTTCAATTCTTATAATCTTATTCTATCTCTTTGACCGTCACTACATAAAAAAAGAACAGATGGAAAAGATTACATCCCCGAAAAAGATAGAGGGCGCCAGGAAGATAGAGATAAGGGGTAAGATAAACTTTCTCTTTCTCGGTGCTGTTCTATTTGCATTTTTCCTACCTGCTATCTTAAGGGAGCTTGTCATGATTACTGCAGCATTACTATCTATTTATTATACTCCAGTTGTTTTGAGGGAAGAGAATGGCTTTACATATCACCCCATTATTGAGGTGGCTGTTCTATTTGTTGGCATCTTTGTAACTATGGTCCCGGCGCTTAAGACACTTGAGGTCAATGGAGACCGGCTCGGAGTGGATACACCCTGGAAATTCTTCTGGGCCACAGGTATTCTATCCAGTTTTCTCGATAATGCCCCTACCTATCTCGTATTTATGAGCACTGCAAAAAGCCTCGCTGTATTAAAGAATATGACAACAGGGCTTGTTGCAGGTGTTCCTGGATTATTCTTAAAGGCAATTTCTGCAGGGGCTGTATTTATGGGCGCAAATACATATGTAGGTAACGGACCTAATTTTATGGTAAAGGCCATATGCGAGGAAAATGAAATACCCATGCCATCATTTTTCAGATATATGATGTGGTCTGTTGGTATTTTAATCCCTATATTCATCATTATCACATTAATATTTTTCAGGTAGATGAATGGATTCTCATATTTTCCAACACCCAAGTAGGATAAAAATAGTTTGAAGAACGAGACCTCTTACAAAAAAACTATCTATAGGTTTTATAAGAGATCTTGATACCATTAGTGCAGACACTTATAAATCCATTCTCAAGGGTAGATACTACAGGTATAGACAGTCTCTTGTACCTATTCAGTGCCTCCCTTCCTGGTAATCCTCTAATACCTCTTCCAACACTCAATACAGCAAGCCCTGGCCTTACAGCTATAAGAAAACTTAGAGAGCTTGAATTATTACTTCCATGGTGTGGGACTTTCAAGACGTCAGACCTTAAAGGTGCATTTTTCATAATCAAACCCTCCTCTATGTCCCTTTCTATGTCTCCTGTGAGAAGGAAAGACCTCTCCTTATAAACAATCTTCATCACAAGGGAGGCGTTGTTGAGGTTATCAGGCCTGTATCCTCTATCAGGGTTTAATATTATCATCTTCAAACCATCCATTGAGACCTCATCCCCTTTATTCCACACATAAAAACCTATCTTTCTATCTTTAAGGGTCTCTATCACCTCAAAAAACACAGGCTCTCCTATAAAATATCCCCCTGTTGCAAACCCTTTAACCTTAAAGTGCTTGAGAATATACAATAATCCGCCAATATGGTCTCCATGGGGATGGGTATTTATGACATAATCAAGGGTTAAAATCTTCTTTGACAGCAGAATAGGTGTTATAATATTTTTTCCAATATCAAAACCTCCTTTAAAATTTGATCCTCCATCGACCAGTATGCGTCTTCCTTTTGGGACCTCAATGAGTATAGATTCACCAAGACCAACATCAATAAAATTAATGCACAGCCTCTCAGAAAATCTATCCTGCATTGCATAGATCGTATAGATCGCAGCAACAGGCACGATAACAAAACATGCAATAGCTACTACAATCTTTCTATCTATATATAAGACACAGAGGATTAGGGTATAGAAAAGCAGGGTCTCTAAAAGGTTTGGTCTTATAAAAGGGTAGATATAGCCAAAATCAAGGGTTTTTAAGATATCAATATTAAAATCAATTATTCTTCCTGCCATGGCAATCAATGGTTCCCCAAATGGTAGGAGTGTTCCCAAAAGGGTCAAGGGCAGTGAGATAGAGCATATAAGAGGTATGGATATAAGATTGTGGAGGACAGACAAAAAATTCATCCCATAAAAATGAAATAACACAGGGGGTATAGTTCCAATTATTGCAGCAAAGGAGGTTATGATTGTCATCAAAAACCATCTTATGGGTCTAAAATTTATCTTAATTAACGGATAAACCCTTTGCCCTATCAGTATAATAAAGATGACACTCAGAAAAGATAACTGAAAGGATGGTGCAAAGAGTGAATGAGGATAGATAACAAGTATAATAAGGGCTGTGATAAAGACAGTATTTATAATATCTCTCTGTTTCTGAAAAAATATCGCCCATAAGAAAATCAAGACCATTATTGTTGCCCTTACAGTAGAGATATTTGCCCCTGAAAGCCACATAAACAAGATAGGGAAAATAACTGTTATGATTGCTGCGTATCTTTTGTCTCTTCCTGAGAGGGCAAGCGACCTTTTTCTCCCTAAGAGACATCTCATTATGAAGAAGAAAAAGCCTGTTATTATACCTATATGTAATCCAGATATGGCAAGGATATGGGATGTGCCTGTCTTCTGAAATAAAAGCCTTGTTTCATCATCTATAGATGTCCTGTCCCCTAAGGTTAAGGCTTTTATAATACCCTGTTGTCTTGACCCTGAATCCTCAATCTTTTCTTTTATAAACCTCCTGATTTTATCAATGAGTCTACTACCCTTTTTAATATCTAATATATCCCCTTTTATCTCAAAATTTATCCCCTCTAATCTCTTTATCCATCTCCATGAAATAACATAGGGGTTTTTATATGTTACAACAAGCTCTTTTAGCCTACCGTATATATGAACAACATCGCCAACATCTACCTCCATTTCTGTCATCAAGATAACATTCATTGATTTATAGTCTTCAGGGCTTGAGATCCTTAAAACCTTTATTGTTTTGTTGGATTCTATCACCTTTACTTTAAATAGATGTATCTCATCATCTATCTCATTATTTTGATAGCTGTTTGTAATGATCCCTACCCTCATCATCCCGGCAAGGAAAAAGCACAGCAATATGAGAAATATGCAAGGTTTTGCATATCTCTTGAAAAACAACGGAATAATTACCACTAAAGATATTAAAGGCAGTAAAAGAAACTTTATTGGAAAATTACTTAATGCCTCAACATATATACCTGCAATAAATGAAAGGACAGAAACTATGAACAAGCTTCCATTATGCCTTGTAAAAAGGAACGGACATTTATGCCCAGGTCAGGGATATAATAACCACCCTCAAGAATAGAGAAAACATTGGGATTTGATGATGCCAACATATTGCCTATAGTTCTGAAATCCTCTGTAGTAAGGAGGGCACCCCAGTCCTTAATATATGTATCGAACCCAGCAGAGCAGCCCACGATATCGAATTGATCCGCATCCTTAAGGGCATCTTCTAAGTCCTTCATAAAATTGCCCCGTGGGTATGCGTCTATATTCCTGAACCTTATCCTCTCATCACCCTTTACTATATCATATGTCCCATTTCCATAGTGGAGGTCTATATCCACAATCAGGGCTGTGTTGACCTTGCCATCCTTTAATAATTTCTTAATGGCGATTGCCATATTATTGAAAAAACAGAAACCACCATTGAAGTTATATCCTGCGTGGTGTCCAGGTGGTCTTATGAGGGCAAAGGATGGTCTCTCAAGGGCAATCTCAGAGGCTATTATTGCACCGCCTGCAGACTTTTTTGCCACATAAAAGGTCTCTTTATTTCTGGCTACTGATTCTATGAGCTCATCGCTGTGGCATAGCTTTAGGTCATCTATTGTGCACTCTTTTGCCTCTATTATCTCAGCCAAATCAACAATCTTGAAATAAATGGAGGATATCCTGTCAGGATTTTCACAATCTACAGTATAATAATCTGTATAAAAATCCTCGCTATAGACAACTGGTATCTTCATGTCTATTTTTTAAAACATTGGACACAAAAGAGTCAATAGAAAATCGAGATATAGAACATACTCTATTTAACCTGGATAAATCCCTTTTACCTTAGCCTAATCAATTCCAATGCCTTTTTCTCTGTTGGGTTTTGCAGAGGCCTTTAATGACTATTTCCTGAATATGGAGAAAAGTATCGTAAGGATTATACTTATGATGATGCTTGTTGTTATAGGGAAATAAAAGCTGAAATTCTCCTTTTTTATGTGTATATCCCCTGGCAGCCTTCCTATATAGGGGATTTTATCGCCGAACATAAAGGCAAGACCTATAATTATAAACAAAACCCCAATTATAATAAAAATCTTGCCAAATCCAGGTATCATCTTTGCCTCCCTGTATAACGCTCGTATTCACTGAAGATGCAGCCACAGTAATTCTGCCTGTACATATTCAGCCTCTTTGATTCATCTATCCCTTCCCTCCACCCTGTCCTGAAGTCCATGTATAAAAAAGGGATCCCATATTCTGTTGATAGGCTTTCACCTATCTCCTTTATATCATCATGGCGCTGATACTTGCTGTATAAAATGGTTGTTGTCACACCATTAAATCTCCCTTCCACTGCTTTCTCAAATGTTTTTTGAAGCCTTATTTTATAACAGAAGATACACCTATCTTTCTCATAATGTAATGCACCTTTTAAAAAATCATGAAGATTATACTCCTTATCCACTATCAAGGGCAATAGGGTGAGTTTTGCATAATTATCAAGGGTTTCAAGCCTTTTTAAATACTCTGAGTAAGGATGTATATTTGGGTTAAAAAAATAACCTGTCACATCCATACCTTCTTTACGCAAGGTTTTTAGTGTGTAGATACAACATGGTGCACAGCAGATATGGAGAAGAACCTTCATAGCTTCCTTTCCTTAACCATAAGTAGAAACTCATCCTCATCTATAATCTTAATACCCAACTGTCTTGCCTTATCCAGTTTTGAGCCTGCCTCTTCTCCTGCAACAACAATATTTACCTTTTTTCCCACTGAATTAGATGTCTTGGCCCCTAAAGACTCAACTATCTTTTTTGCCTCATCTCTACTCATACTGGTAAGTGCCCCTGTAAACACAAATACAAGACCTTCTAAGGGCCTTTCTCCTGTCTTTTCATATTCTATCTCAACCCCTGCCTTTAAGATCCTCTCTATGGTATGCCTGTTCTTTTCATCCTGGAAAAAAAGGACTATGCTGTTTGCCACTTCAGGCCCTATCTCCTGTATCCTCATAAGCTCTTCTTCTCTTGCCTCCATAAGTGATTCAATGTCCCTATAATGCTCTGTTAAAAGCCCTGATATATGTTCTCCCACATGCCTTATGCCAAGGGCATAGATAAAACGATTAAAAGGTCTCTTTTTTGAGTCTTCAATGGCATCTATTATATTCTGGGCTGACTTGTCCGCCATCCTCTCGAGGTTCGCCAGTTGTTCCTTTGTGAGATAATAGAGGTCAGACACATCCCTCACAATCCCTTTATCAACAAGCTGGTCTACCAGCTTCTCACCGAGCCCATCTATATCCATTGCCCTCTTTGAGGCAAAATGAATAATCCTTCCTTTTATCTGGGCAGGGCAGTTTATATTCACACACCTCCTTATTGCCTCACCCTCTGGTCTTACAACATGCTCACCGCATACAGGGCAGCTATCAGGCATAGTAAATACCCTTTCATCTCCTTTTCTTTTTTCCAACAATACCCTTACCACCTCTGGGATAACATCCCCTGCCCTCGTGACTATTACAGAGTCCCCTACCCTTATATCCTTCCTATTTATCTCATCCTCATTGTGAAGGGTTGCCCTTTCAACTACCACACCACCTATATTTACTGGCTCAAGAATTGCCACTGGGGTCAATGCACCTGTCCTGCCCACACCCACAGTAATATCCAATACTCGTGTCTCTTCCTCGTGGGATTCAAATTTAAATGCAATTGCCCATCTTGGTGAGCGTGAGACCTGTCCTAAGGCAGCCTGATAATCAAGTCTGTTCACCTTAACAACTGTACCGTCTATCTCATAGGGTATCTCATCCCTAATGGATTTTATGTAATTATAATGTTCAAAGACCTCTTCAAGATTATGACAGAGTCTTGTATATGGGTTTACCCTGAATCCCCATTTTTTGAGAAATTCAAGAAACTCTATATGTGTGGCTATCTCAATCCCTGTTATCTGACCCATGGCATAACAGAAGATATTGAGTTTACGGCCTGCTGTAATCTTCGGGTCGAGCTGTCTTACTGAGCCACTTGCAGCATTCCTGGGATTTGCAAATACAGGTTCTCCTGTGAGCTCCCTTTTTCTGTTTAGCTCCTCAAACTCCTTTCTACCCATATATATCTCGCCCCTTACCTC
>JAOAHW010000230.1 GCA_026415015.1 Syntrophorhabdaceae bacterium | reverse complement strand
GTCTCTGCTATAGTTGACGAGAGTATGCCACCTCCAGCGAGGATTAGTATTATGCCGAATATAAAAGAGCCAAACACAGCATCCTGCCTGTGATAATACACATCACTTATTGCTATTATCCCAAAGACAATCATTGTAATAGAGAGGGAAAAAAATACACCAAAGATAAACCAGAAAAACATCCTGTTCATTCTCTATCCTATACCCTTTCTGACCTCAACATACCTGCAGACTCCTCAGGTGTTGTGGGGACAACATAGAATTCATCCTCTCTTTTATATTTCGATGAACGGAGGTCTCTTGGCAATATCTCTATGTGCCAGTGGAAATAATCATCAATCAACAGTTCATCAGATTTGTCTTGAAAGGTCAACATATTAGGGGAGGTGTGGATAACAATGGAATAGGCATTGGTTAACCTCTCAATCCTCTTCATGATACCTGACATTATTGATATAAATTCTATCTTTACATCTTCCTTCATGGGCTTTTCAAAGTGGGCACTGTGAAACCTCGGCATAATCCATACCTCAAAGGGGAACCTTGATGCAAAGGGACAGTAGGCTATAAAGCTGTTATTGAGACTCACAACCCTCTTGTTCTGCCTAATCTCCTGGGATACTATGTCGCAAAATAAACACCTCTCCTTCTTTTGATAGTGTATCAGTGAATGTTGTAGCTCAAGCTCTATCCTCTGAGGAATGATTGGTGTTGCAAGGATATGGGAATGGGGATGGAAGATATATGACCCGGCAAGCTCACCGTGATTTTTGAATACAAGTATATATTTGAACCTCTTATCCTTTTTTAGGTCAGCAATCCTATATTGATAGAGGTCTATGAGAAACCTGTAATCAACCTCTGTAAAACTTGACATGGTCTTACTGTGAACAGGATTTTCTACAACAATCTCGTGGGCGCCCACATTTCCCATCTTATCGTAGATCCCCTCTGCCTTTTTGCTCTCCCCTGCCTCTATTATAAATATGGGGTTTGAGGCAGGAAAACACCTCACAGCCCATGCACCATCCTCATTTTTTATGTCTTTTATAGTAGGCGGAGTAAGGTTCTCATTGCCAGGACAGAAAGGACATATGCCAACTGATGTGCTTTTTAAGATGGTATAACCTACAACACACCAGTTACCTGAAACAGGGTCTTTTCTCAATTCAGCCATTTTATCTATGATAGAATACTATGTAATATTTGTCAATTGAGTCCTTTATAAAGTTTCTCAAAAGTCTTTAATATTTATTGAAAATTAAAGGCTTTATATGGTAAAAACCTTATTATGGCGAAAAACTCCAATATAAACCCTGTAAACAAAAATATCTTTATTTGGCTTTTTATAGTCCTCCTCGGGCTATTTATCTTCAACATATATTACAAGCCCAAGAAGTCTTATGAACAGATCATATTCAGTGACTTTGTGGAGGCTGTAAAGGCCAACAATATACTTTCTGTTACCATTCAGGGCAAAAATATATACGGGACATATAAAGACGGAAGGGATTTTAAGAGCTATGCCCCTGATGACCCTGAACTTATGAAGATCTTAAGAGAGCACAATGTAAAGATCCATGCAAAACCTGACGAGGAATCAGGCTTCTGGCAGAATATATTTATATCATGGTTTCCCATGCTCCTTCTCATAGGGGTATGGATATTTTTTATGAGACAGATGCAGACAGGTGGCGGCAAAGCCATGGCATTTGGTAAAAGCAGGGCAAGACTATTCACCAGCAAAGAGAACAAAGTAACCTTTAAGGATGTGGCTGGCGTAGAGGAGGCAAAGGAAGAACTCCAGGAGATTATAGAGTTCCTCACAGACCCCAAAAAATTCACAAAACTCGGTGGCAGGATACCAAAGGGCGTACTGCTGGTGGGTCCTCCAGGTACAGGCAAGACACTCCTTGCAAAGGCAATAGCAGGAGAGGCAAATGTGCCTTTTTTCAGCATAAGTGGTTCAGATTTTGTAGAGATGTTTGTGGGCGTAGGTGCATCCCGTGTAAGGGACCTATTTAACCAGGGTAAAAAGAATGCCCCTTGTATCATATTTATAGATGAGATAGATGCCGTAGGTAGACACAGAGGAGCAGGCCTTGGAGGTGGTCACGATGAGAGGGAACAGACCCTTAATCAGCTCCTTGTAGAGATGGATGGCTTTGAATCCAATGAGGGTGTTATTGTTATGTCTGCAACAAACAGGCCTGATGTCCTTGACCCGGCGCTACTTAGGCCAGGTAGATTTGATAGACAGATAGTTGTGTCTACACCTGATGTTAAGGGCAGGGAGGCAATACTAAGGGTACATACAAGAAAGACAGTCCTGGCAGAAGACGTTGACCTGTCCATCCTTGCCAGAGGGACACCTGGTTTCTCAGGGGCAGACCTGGAGAACCTTGTAAATGAGGCGGCCCTCATCGCTGCAAGAAAGTCAAAGAAGGCCATTGAGATGGAGGACTTTGAACATGCAAAGGACAAGGTACTCATGGGGGTTGAAAGGAGGAGTATGATAATCCCATTCCAGGAGCGAAAAAATGCAGCCTACCATGAGGCAGGTCATGCCCTTGTGGCAAAGATGATACCCAATGCAGACCCTATACACAAGGTGACTATAATCCCAAGGGGAAGGGCCCTTGGCGTAACACAGCAACTCCCAATAGATGAAAGACACACATACTCAAAAGAGTATCTCCTTGATAATATAACAATCCTCTTAGGTGGCAGGGTAGCAGAGGAGATTGTCTTAAACCACGAGACCACAGGTGCTGGCAATGATATTGAACGGGCCACAGAGATTGCAAGAAAGATGATATGCGAATGGGGGATGAGTGATAAACTGGGACCCTTAAGCTATGGCAGGAATGAGGAGCATATCTTTCTCGGCAAGGAGATTGCAAGACACCGTGATTTCAGCGAAAAAACAGCCCAGGAGATAGATGAGGAACTGAGGAATATAGTTAATAGGTGCTTTGAACGGGCTCGAAACATATTAACAACTAACTTAGAAACCCTCCACGCCATAGCAAATAGATTATTAGAGAAGGAATCACTGGACGGTCAGGAGATCGATAACATCATAAGGGAAACAACAGGTGATAAAGGAGCTACTGCATAAAGGCAGACCCCTTTTAATGGGGATATTGAATGCAACACCTGATTCTTTTTATGATGGCGGTCGATACATAAATATAGATGATGCATTAAAACATGCCCTTGAGATGGTGGAAAATGGTGCAGACATCATCGATGTGGGTGGGGAATCTACAAGGCCATTTTCAGACCCTGTTGATTCCCAAGAAGAGCTCGAGAGGGTCATCCCTGTTATAAAGGCTATAAGATTAAGGTCTGATGTTCTAATTTCCATAGATACATACAAATCAGAGGTGGCTAAAAGGGCTTGTGAAGCCGGGGCTCAAATTATAAACGATATAAGTGGCCTTGGTTTTGATAACAATATGGCAGACACAATAGCCAATATGGGTGTAGATGCCATAATGATGCATATAAAGGGGACACCTCGGGATATGCAAAAAGACCCTTTCTATGAGGATGTCATATCTGAGATAAAGATGTATTTTAAAGACAGGATTGCCTTTGCAGAATCAAAAGGCATAAAAAAAGACAGGATAATACTCGACCCTGGCATAGGTTTTGGCAAAAGGGTAGAGGACAATCTGAGGATTATAAAGGAACTCAGGTCATTCAAAGACCTTGGAATGCCAATTTTAATAGGAACTTCAATGAAATCTTTCATAGGAAAGGTCACAGAGTCAGCACTCGAAGAGAGGATAGAAGGTACACTGGCAAGCATAGCTCTATCCATCTGGAATGGTGCAGATATCATAAGAGTCCACGATGTAAAAAAGGCTCATAAGGTTTTAAAACTTGTGGATGCGGTGATGAAATCATGACAGGGCTATTCAGGTGGCAGGATATCCTGGATATAATACTGGTCTCTTTTATCATCTACAGGATACTCGTATTCATTAAGGGGACAAGGGCAATCCAGCTTATAGTAGGCCTAATTATTGTCTTGTTCGTATTCTATATCTCAAAAAAACTTGAACTTTTTACCTTAAGCTGGATACTGGGGAGTTTTGTTGGCTCCCTTATCATAATAGTAGTTGTTATATTTCAGGATGATATCAGGAGGATGCTCCTTGCCCTTGGCAGGAGCCCATTCCTAAAGAGGATAACTTATCTTGAAGAGACCCTTTTCTATGATTTTATTGTCAATGCGTGTGTAATCCTGGGTAAGAGAAAGACAGGTGCCCTTATAGTTATAGAGAGGGACGTGGGGCTTGAGGAGTTCATGGAGATAGGGGTCAGGCTCGATGCAGAGGTGAACACAGAACTTTTGCTCAGTATATTCTATCCTGGCTCACCCCTCCATGATGGGGCAACAATAATAAGGGAAGGGAGGATAAGGGCAGCGGGCTGTATTCTTCCTTTAACACAGAGGGAGGATATTGATAAGGTCTTTGGGACAAGACACAGGGCCGCAATAGGAATCACAGAGATTACCGATGCTGTTGCTATTGTGGTCTCAGAGGAAAGGGGTCATATATCCTATTCTTACAGGGGTGAGATATACACCCGATTGAGCGGTGAATCATTAAAGACAGCATTGATTGAGATACTGAGGAAGAGAAAATGAAAGGTAAGATGAAAAGGTTCATCAGCTATATCACTAAAGACATAAAACTCAAGATTTTGTCTGTTATCCTTGCGGTCCTTTTCTGGTTTGCCGTGTCTTACACAGGGGATACAAAGATGAACATCTCTATACCCATAAGCCTTATTAATCTCGCAAAGCAATATATAGTTAAAAACATAGACCCCGATAGTGTATTGCTATCTATAAGTGGGCCTGTATCTATCATGAAAAACTTAAGGGCAAGGGATATAAAGATAGTCATAGACCTATCAGAGGCAAAAGAAGGCAGGCATACTATTAATCTCTCCAGGGAGAATATTATACTTCCAAATGGCATAAAGCCAGAGGATATGAAGCCTGACTATATAACATTAGAGATAGATGACATAATAGAGAAGAGATTGAAGACCGTTGTAAGATTGGACAAAAAATGGTCAGGTATCTATAAGGTCAAATCATGGTCTCCCCAGTATATAACTATTGAAGGCTCAAGGGAATCTCTAAAGGACAGGGATACCATAGAGACAAATATAATAGACAGTAATTTTCTCAGCGATGAAGAAGAAGTGGATGTAGGTCTTGATACAAGGGGTCTCATTATAAAGAAGATAAGACCCGAGATAGTAAGGGTTATACTAAAAAGGATATGATTTAAAATCAGGGAGGATATAATATGCCAGAGTTAATGGTAAATATCGATCATGTGGCAACAATAAGACAGGCAAGGGGTACATACTTCCCTGACCCTGTTTATGCAGCAGGCATAGCAGAGATGGCAGGGGCATCAGGTATTATCATCCACTTAAGAGAAGATAGACGACATATAAAAGACAGGGACTTGAGGATACTTAGGGAGGTGGTGAGGACAAAACTAAACCTCGAGATGGCAGCCACAGATGAGATGGTAAAGATTGCAAAGGAAGTTGTCCCTGATATGATAACCCTTGTCCCTGAAAAGCGTGAGGAGCTTACAACAGAAGGGGGCCTTGATGCAGTCTCTCTTTCAAGAAGATTGAAAAAGGTGGTAGAACAGGTGGGAGAAAAGGGCATAAAGGTAAGCCTTTTTATTGACCCTGAAGAGAGGCAGGTTATGGCTGCAAAAAAGATAGGCGCTGATATGATAGAGATACATACAGGTAGTTATAGTGATGCATTACAGGAGAAAGCAAGAACACAGGAGTATAAAAAGATTTTAGAGGCAGCAAAAAAAGGTAAGGAACTGGGTCTTGGGGTAAATGCAGGTCATGGCCTCCATTATCATAATGTGAAACCAATTGCATCAATACCAGAGATAGATGAATTGAGCATTGGTCACTCTATTATAGCAAGGGCAGTCTTTGTAGGGCTTGACAGGGCCATAAGGGATATGCTTGAACTGATAAAGTGAGGTCCATTCATAATTTAATAATTTGGTTGTTTATAGCATGGATGGATTATTAGTAAAATGTAGGGGATTAAAAAATGATATAGAGACCTTTGCAAGAACATGCAAAGGTCTCATAAGTATTACTGTTCAAAAGGTGCATCCGGGTCTTTTGTCCATTCCTCTGTTGAACCATCATATATCTTTACATCTTTATAACCAAGCATGTCCGCAAGGATGATGGCCCAGGCAGTACATGTCTTTCCTGTATCACAGTATGTTATGATCTCTTTTGATTTGTCTGTTCCAATTATTTGAGCTGCTGCCTTTTCAAGTTCATCTCTTGACTTAAATGTGGAATCCTTATTAAAGGCAAGGGAATTAGGCAGATTTACCGCACCCTTTATACGCCCTGCCTTGGCTACAAAATCCAGTTTCTTTTTACCCTGAAAGAAATCAGGCTCTCTTACATCTACAAGGATTGCACTGCCCAGTTTTGACATTACATAGTTTTTATCAACAAAAAGGTTTTTATTTATCTCACCCTTATAAGACTTTGCCTTTGGTTTTGCTGTCTCTGTGGATATTGTCTTTTTATCTGCCACCCACTTGTTATATCCACCATCGAGCATAGATACATTTTTGACCCCTGCATATTTTAATGTCCATACCACCCTTGTCATATCAAATTTGTCAGGGGGTGTATCAACCTTGCCCACTACAATCACATGGGTATCAGGTGTTATCCCTGCAGACCCTATGATATCAAAGAGATCGTCTGTTGCAGGCAGTTCATTTCTCATGCCACCTTTTGTAATAGCCCAAGAACCATAGAAGATATTGACAGAACCAGGTATATTACCTGCTTTATATTCCTCCACCTTCCTCACATCAACTATGACAACATTTGGATTTGTGAGGTTTTTTTCAAGCCAATCTGTTGATACTACTGGTTCTGCACACATTACAGCAGATACAGATGAAAGAACAAAGATAATACCCAAGACAAATGCATATTTGATTGTCTTCAAACCCTTCATGAGGCCTCCTTATTTTTTTTCTTTAATAATTAAATTCAGATTTGCCTTAGACCCATCTTTTATAAGTTTATCAGAAGTAAGATAATCCCTCCTTTCTTTATGACATACATCACAGGAGCGTGTCCTGTCTGTGCGCTTTCTTATATTGTGAGGTGCTGTATCCCAATAATTGGGTAACTTGTCAAAGTTTTCCATGTTAATGCCTGCAGATTTAAATGTATTCCTCACAGTAGGTACAAGCCTTAAGGTGGTAAATGTCTTTTTGTCCCTTGGGTTTATACCTAGGAAAAAGTTTGGTTTTGATTCTGCACCCTTTCCCAGATGGCAGTTATAGCAGTTTCTATAGGGGCTACTGGAATGACAGGCATAACAGCTCAACCTGTCCTTATGAATCATATGTGCCTCCATGGCCTTTTCTGAGTCTTTCTCCCCTATCTTGTGACAGTTGATGCATTTAGGTCTGTCTTTTATCTCTTTCATGGATTTATATGCTACACCATCGCCGTGAAGCTCACCCTTCTTATGACAGTCCACACATACCATACCTTTCTGATAGTGTATATCAGCAGTGCCGCCGTATTCACCAGTAAATTCTGGATAAACCCTTCCTCCATGACATAATGCGCATGTCTTCCCTTCATCTCTTTTTACAAATCTGTGACCCTTTATAAGCCCTGATTTTACGCCACCAATGACTGGTGCACTTACATGACAGTCACCACATGATGCATGACAGCTTCTACAAGATGCCTCAAATACCTTACTATCAAAGACCTTTAGTTCCTGTTCCGAGAACCTGCCTTTAACTCCTTCCCTCAATCCAGCCGTTGTGAAATGCATGGAGTTTCTAAATTTTTTTACCACATCACCATGACACGATTCGCATGTCAACAGGTCCTTTGAAGGTCTTGAGATCAAACCTTTGTGGGCTATTTTCCTGTCCCATGCCTTTGGATTACCTTTATGGCATGAGGTGCACCCTTCAGAAAAATGTATATCCTTTTTTATTATATCTTTGTCCACCAGAAATGCCCTATACATGAGTTCCGCCGGAACCGACGGAGGTGCCCCTGCTCAGCCCTCAGCCTCAGCAGATTCAATCTTCACTGGCTTATAGAGCATCTTGAGGGTCTTATCGCTTGTATGACAGCCTACGCAGGTCTCTATTTGCTGGGAGAGGGCATCACCTGGAAAAATAACCATTATCCCTATGAGAAGAATAAAAAATTTTGCACTATAGCTTAACCATATAGCATACATCTTTTCTCAATAATACATTCCTGCATCTTTTGTGTCAATGATTTTTCAAAACATAGACAGTAAACTAAAATCAAATGGATTTGGATAAACCTCTATTCTGCATATCTTAGCCTTCTGAGCTTAATAATTATAAAGACCTCCATGCCCACAGATAAGTTCATCTCGTCAAACATCTCCCCTGATAGTTCTGTAAGGAGGTCTCTTCCTCTTACATTGACCTTTACCCTCACCATAGACCTCAGGGGTATTATCTCTGTTACAACCCCCTTAAATCTATTCAAGGCAGGGCCAGGGGGTTCTGTATCAGATATATAGATGTCATGGGGAGAAATGGCAATCTTACTGATATTTGTCCCTTCATAGGGAAGGACAATGGCGAGGTCGCCTGAAGTGACCTCTATGAGCCCTGTTGATAGGACCCTGCAGCTATCACAATGGATAATATTGGGCATCCCAATAAACTCTGATACCCTATCTGAACTGGGATGGAATAGTATGTCCTCTGGATTGGACACCTGTTCTATCTTGCCTCTATGGAGGATGGCGATCCTGTCTGCAATCTCCTCGGCACCTAAGAGGTCATGCATGACGATTACTGCTGTTATCTCAAATCTCTTCAACAGATTTTTCAGTTCTATCCTGAAATACTTTGCTGTCTGGGCATCAAGGCTTGAGGTAGGTTCATCGAGGAGTAGTATCTTTTGAAAAGGTGCTATTGCCCTGGCTATAGCAACCCGCTGTTTTTCTCCACCGCTTAAGCCCTGGGGATATTTATCTTTTAATCTTGCAATGTGTAGTGCATCTAATAATTCATCTACTCTCTTTTTTATTGTATCATTTGGGTATCCACGAACCTTTAGTCCATATGCAATATTCGACGCCACATCGAGATGTGGGAAGAGAGCCAGGTCTTGTAGAAGATAGCCTACCCCTCTTTTGTGAGTTGGGATACCATTTACATTTATGCCATCGAACAACACCTCTCCACTGTAATCAGTAAGCCCAGATATAATATTAAGCAAGGTGGTCTTGCCTGAGCCGTTTGGGCCTACAAGGGCAAGGAGTTCTTTGTCATGGATGGTCAAATCAATACCTTTTAGCAGGAACTTTTGGATGTTTTTTATTTCAATAAGAGGCATATAAAAACCGACTAAATAATTTATATCTACCCTGTAAAAATCGTTGATTTTTTTGTCAGCAACCTTACACCGTAAAGGATGCCAAACCCTATAGAGATCAAAATCAAGACAAGCACAACTGTTCCCTCTATATCTGCGTTTGCAAGACGCATGAATATTGCAACTGGTATGGTTTCTGTTTTCATGGCCATAGAACCTGCCACTGTAATGGTAGCACCAAATTCACCCAATGCCTTTGCCCATGTCAGGATTGATGCTGCAACAATCCCATTTTTACTAAGTGGCAATGTAACAGTAAAAAATGCCTTTAATGGTGATGCACCAAGGGTCTTTGCTGCCTCCTCGTATCGATAAGGTATCTCATCCATAGCTGCCTTGATAAGCCTTATGGCAATCCCAAGGGTTGTTATAAATTGAGCAAGGAATATGCCGCAAACAGTAAATACAAACTGGACAGCCCTTTCTTGAATAAATGTACCTAAAGGGGTGTTAAAAAAAATTAATAAAACCGCTCCAAGGGCAACAGGCGAGATTATCATGGGTAGTTCCAGGATGGTGTCTATAAATTCTCTCCCTAAAAATCTAAATCGAGACAATGCATAGGCAGAGGGTATTGCAATGCACACAGACATAAGGGTTGCCACTGTGGCTGCAAAAAGGCTTAAACGTATTGAAAATAAAGTCCTCTCTGATACCAGCACATCTAAGAAAAGCCTTCCATTATAGAAATAAAAAAGCGAAAGTATAAGACCACTGTATATGATAAATACAGAATAACTCAATAAAATTGTGAGTCTCTTAAAGCTCATGTCTTATTACCTCATCTCTTAATCCATAACCTTGGCACTATGTATTCCCCTCCTACAGGTTTTTTCTCTCCTATCCATGATGAAGCCTCCTGGGGGCTCATAAAGTATTTATATTTTTTAAATATTGCCCTGCCTTCATCGGAAAGTATAAAGTCTATGAATTTTTGTGCCCTTTGCCTGTCAGAGGTAAATTTTGATATGGCAATGGGGATATATCCTATCCTGACTATCTCCTCTTTTTTCAAAGGTATTGTCTCAATCCTCTGGGGGTCCCAATACTGGAATACGCCCCAGCCTATCACTGCATCAACAGCCTTTAGAGATATTGCTGTTGCTGTCTTTTCACAGCTCTCTGTATAATTCATAATGTTATTTTTAAGTGCCGTCTTTTCCTGCATGTTAAGATTCTTTTCAATTATTTCAACAGCATAAACCCCAACACACACTCCCTCAGGGTTTGCTATGGCCACCTTAAGACCAGGTCTTGTAAGGTCTTTAAGGGTCTTTATTTGTTTTGGATTACCTTTTTGAACATTTATAGCAGGGACAAGATATACAACATATTGCTCTGTATCTGATAAGACAAGCCCCTTTTTCTTTGCAATCTCCATATAATCAGATGAACCAGGGAAGTATAAATCTCCTTTTTTTGTGAGTGCCATCTGGGACAAAACAAACCCTGAGCCACCAAATATAAGACTCACCTTTATTCCTGTTGTTCTTTCAAATACCTTAGCTGCCTCTTCTGTAGGGGGCTTGCCTGCAGCACCAGCGAAAATAATGAGTTCATTACAAAAGGCAGGGGTAATGGATAACATGATCATCAAGACACATATAATCCATCTTAGATAAAACATTAAGTCACCTCTAATGTTTTCGTTATATTCACAAGGTAATAACGATTTAATATACAGAAAGGCCTATCTCTGTGTCAAGGTTTATCTATGCCTTCTTTCTCTTTTCTTCATACATCATAGTGTCTGCCAAAGACATGAGTTCATCAAGGGTTAGAGGTTCAGACGGGTCATAATAGGCAACCCCTACGCTTAGAGATATCTCATATAGTCTTCCTTGTTTTTTATTGTATCTGTAAAGAGTATTGTCAAGTCGTCTTAAAAGGACATCCCTCGTCGCTATTGTTGCATCTAAGGCAAGGGCTGCGAATTCATCGCCCCCTATCCTGGCGATTATATCTGACTCCCGAAATACCTCTTTTAGGAGGGCGGCAGTCTCAACAAGGGCTATATCACCTATCTTATGACCCAATGTATCATTTATCTGCTTCATCTTATCCATATCAATAAAGAAAAGAAGTATGCCCTTTTTTGTCATGTCTGCTATCTTTAGTTGTTGCTCTGATAGGGTGATAAAGCCTCGCCTGTTATAAAGGCCTGTTAATTCATCGGTGATGGACATGCTTTTGAGGTGTTCTTCAAGGCGCCTCTGCTCTGTGATATCCTCACAGCTTATTATGTGCTCGCCTGTGGCAAGCTGGACAGGAATAAAATGGACAACCTTCTCAATACCGTTTTTTGCAGTGAGGGTGAATATCCTGGGTCTTTTTTGGCCTACCTTTGAATCCTCTATATCCTTTTTCCATGCCTCTATTACTTGTTTCCTATATTCCTTTTCAGGGTATGCTTTTTCAAAAAATGTCTTTCCATCTGGCATATCTTGAAGGCTGTATCCGAATAGTTCTGTAAATTTTGGGTTCACATATAGGGGTATACCTTCAGGGCTCACCATCATAAGACCAAAGGGTGCATTATCTATAAGAGTTGCAAACCTCTTTCTCTCATCTCTTATTATCTCCTCAGCTTTCTTGCGTTCTGTTATATCCTGGGCTGTCCCAAAGAGTATTAAATCACCTTTTTTATCCTTTTTTACATCCCCTCTAGCGTTCAACCACCTTACTGTTTCATCAGGCAAGAGGATTCTAAACTCCATCTCAAAGGGGGTACCATTCCTTATAGAACCCTCTATGGTCTTGATAAAAAACTCCCAGTCCTCAGGGTGGATTATCTTTCGATGTTCCTCAAGGGTTGGTTCTTTGCCTTTTGGGTCAAGGCCAAAGATACGGAATATCTCTTCAGACCATTTAGGTCTACCGGACTTAACATCCAAGACCCAGTGTCCTATATGGGCTATGGCCTGGGCCTCCTTAAGGAGTGATTCCTCATCTTTCAGGTCCTTTAATAGAAGACTGTAAGGGTCTACAAGTCCTGTCTGCAAGATGGCCATGTATATGAGATAAAAGGATATTATCTTAAAGATATGCCCTACAAAATTTGATAGCCCGTATACGCTGATATAGAATGTAAATGCCAACTCAGAACCAATTGTTACAACAATAGATGCCATAATAAGATTTAATATGTTCTTTTCAAACCTCTCCCTGAACATGTATAGAAGAGCTAAAGACCCTATGAGTATGGAGGATATGATATACTCGCTTATAATCTTAAACAGGGTAAGCCCCTTTCCTTCTATAAAGCAATCGGGAAAAATTTTCAGATAGAAGATGGAGAAAAAAATTGATGATGTGATAAGGAGATAGACAATAAAGGTTATATAGACATTAAGTCTCTTCTTGAAAAACAAAGGGGCAACAATTAAGGATATGGCCTCCATGTATCTGGCGGCAATCCATAACTGCGTGGGCAGGTTGGCACTGAAACCTATAAAAACACCCATACCTTTATAGGCGAGGGTATGGATAAAATCAATGATGCCTATGAATAGATATGCTATACCTAAAAATAGAAGATAGTTATTATTTATAAGGTGTCTTGTATTCCATGCAACTATAAATATACAGCAGGCAATAACAATGGAGAATACCTCTGCAAGGCTATGGAAAAGCGTATAGCTATAGAGGCTTGTAAGATATAGACCAGATATTATTGCGAAACTTAAGATTACACTGATAGTCTTTTTTAGTCTTGTAGATATGAACTGTTTATCTTTCAGATCAGGTGTCATGCCCCTAATCATCCTTTTGTTTATAAGAAGGCTAACCTCTATATTGAAAACTAATTATCCACACCTTAGATATCAAGATGCATGCCTTAGACTCATCTTCAACCTACCCATAGATAATGTAATTACAATATTTAGATTTAGATTACAATTATCTTAAAGGGGTAGCCTTAGAAAAACTTTTTGTTTTAGAGTAAAAATATTGAGATTAAAGCCCCTGCAAGGACAATATAGATAATATCAATTTTCTTCAGGAGGGCAATAATTGCACAGGTACATATAACCACCTTAATCATATTCCAATGGACAGCAAAGGCAAACTTGAAGGTCACAAATAAAAGAAGTCCCACAAATGAGGCAAATATACCTTTTGTGGCATTTTGAAAGATTACAGAGTTTTTGAGCCTGTTGAATATGCCCGCACCAAGGAGAAGGAGTGTAAAGGATGGGATGAATATGGCAGGGGTGGCAACAAATGCACCAGCCAATCCATTGGTAATGAACCCCACAAAAGTAGCTGTTATAACAATTGGGCCAGGCGTTACCTGACCGAGGGCAATGCCATCCATAAAGGTTCTGTTATCTAACCAACCTCTGACATGGACTACTTCCTGAAGCATAAGGGGAAGTGATGCAAAACCACCACCAAAGGCAAAGAGATCTATCTTTAACATAAGTAGTGCAAGCTCAAAGAGCCTTTTGTTTATTGTAAAAAGGATGATAATACCTACAACAGTAAAGACAACAGGAAAGAGAAAAAGAAATAGAGACCTGTTTTTTTGCCCATCTTTTTTTATTGGCAATAGATGACTTTGACCTCTATAGATGGCCATTCCTGTTAGGGCAGCACCTATTATTACACAAAAAGGACTTATGCCAAGCCAGAATGCACAGGCAGATAAAAGGGCTATTATAATATCTCTGTATCCCTTCATGGTATCCCTTCCAAATGTGTATGTAGCATTGGCAACAATAGCTACCACAATAACCTGTAGACCATTAAATAAAGATGTCACCAGGGGGAGACTACCAAAGATTGTGTATAGACAGCTCAAAAATAATATAAAGACAAAAGCAGGTAAACCAAAGCCAGAAAAGGTGGCAACAGCACCAGGAAGGCCCCTTTTCATAAGGCCCACATATCCTGCCATCTGTATGGCAGTAGCCCCTGGAATAGATTGACAAAGGGCAACGCCATCTTTAAATTCATCATCATTTAGCCAACTGTATTTATTTACTGACATCTCCTTTATGTAGGCAACCATAGTAGGTCCCCCAAAGGCAGTGGTTCCGAGTCTCAAAAAGGACAAAAAAAGTCTCCCAAGTCTGATTTGACCTTTATTTGTCTCATAATCCATTGTGTTGACCTCTATACTCTTTTTAGAAAATATTCAAATGTTATTCAAGCCTTTGAAGTCTCCACAGAGTTTTGAATTATATTCATTGTATTTCCTAAACACATTTTATAAAATTAAAAATCCTTTGTTAAGATAATGGTGATTTAAATATCAAACAACTAAAAAGGACCCTAATCTAAAGACAAAAAAATGGAAAATATCCTGGAGATGAAGAATATTACAAAAGACTTTGCAGGTGTAAAGGCCCTTGATGAGGTCACCCTGTCTGTTAAAGAAGGGACAATCCATGCCATCTGCGGTGAAAATGGAGCAGGTAAATCTACCCTTATGAATATACTCTCCGGTGTCTATCCACATGGTACATATAAAGGGGAGATTTTAATCTACGGTAAACTTGCAGTGTTTAAGAACATCAAGGCAAGTGAAAGGGCAGGGATTACTATTATCCACCAGGAGCTATCTCTCATACCTGAGTTGTCAATTACAGAGAATGTCTTTCTCGGTAATGAGGTAGCTAAATCAGGAATTATCAACTGGACAGAGGCTAAAAAAAGGGCAAAGAAACTCATGTTACAGGTACATCTTGAGGAAGATTCGGATACATTAATCAAAAACATGGGTGTAGGAAAACAACAATTAGTAGAGATAGCCAAGGCCTTGAGTAAAAATATAAAGATACTCATCCTTGATGAGCCAACATCTGCGCTTAATGAAGAGGAATCAAAACACCTTCTGAATCTACTCTTTGAGATGCGCTCTAAAGGTATTACCTGTATATTAATAAGCCATAAGCTCAAAGAAGTCCTATCTGTAGCAGATGCAGTTACTATCATCCGTGATGGAAAGACTGTAGAAACCATCTATCGAAAGGATGGCCAAGATTTTACAGAGGAGCGTATCATCAAGGCCATGGTGGTCGTCCGCTCAATACCCGCTATCCTATAAGAAGGTCAAATATTGGGGATGTCTTTTTTGAGGTGAAGGACTGGACAATCTCCCACCCTGATCTGCCTAATAGGCTTGTATGTGAGGATGTGTCATTCTTTGTAAGGCGAGGAGAGATTGTAGGCTTTGCCGGACTTATGGGTGCAGGGAGGACAGAGCTTGCCCTGTCTATCTTTGGTCGCTCCTATGGAATTTACAAAAAAGGACAGATAATAAAAGAGGGTAGGGAACTCATATTAAAAAACCCTGCTGAGGCTATAAAGCAAGGGATTGCCTATGTTACAGAGGATAGAAAGAACCTTGGTTTTAACCACATGGATGATGTAAAAACCACGATTGTATCATCTGCTTTAAATCGTATTTCCCACAGAGGCACAATAGACAATATCAAAGAAATCACTGTATCAGAAGACTACAAAAAGACCTTACGCATAAAGACGCCAAGTGTATATGAAAAGATGATACACCTCTCCGGTGGTAATCAGCAAAAGGTAGTGCTCAGTAAGTGGCTCTTTACTGAACCTGATCTACTTATCCTTGATGAACCTACAAGGGGCATTGATGTGGGTGCAAAGTTTGAGATATATGAGATAATACATGATTTTGTAGAGTCCGGTAAGGGTGTGATTGTTATATCCTCTGAACTCCCAGAAATATTGGGTATAGCAGATAGGATATATGTCCTCTGTGACGGCTACATAACAGGGGTACTCAACAGAACTGAAGCAAACCAGGAGGGTCTTATGAGGCTCATGACAGCCTTTAAATCCTTTAATTTAAATTGAGGCAAACTATATGAAGGCAATGGAAAAACTCTTAAAGATAAATTTTCGGCAATTCGGGATGATCTTTACCCTCCTTGCCTTGATAGTCTTTTTTCAGATTCAGACCGATGGTCTGGTGCTCACATCTGCTAACATGATTAATCTACTAAATGGTAATTCTTATATCCTTGTCCTTGCCATAGGCATGGTATTGGTAATCATTGCCGGGCATATTGACTTGTCTGTAGGCTCTGTGGCTGCCTTCACCGGTATTGTAACAGCCTTGTCAATCAAAGATTTTGGTGTATCACCCGGGTTGAGTATGATAATCTGTCTTGCTTTGGGTGCCCTCATCGGTGCATGGCATGGATTCTGGATTGCCTATGTGGGTATACCTGCATTCATTGTAACCCTTGCAGGCATGATGCTCTTTCGTGGGGCCAATCAATTTGTAGGTAAATCAGACACCATCCCTGTTCCAGAGCAGATACAATTCATTGGAAGTGGATACCTCCCATCTATAGGCCCCGACACAGGCTATAATAACCTCACACTGCTATTAGGCGCCATCTTTCTTTTATGGCTGGTTATCCATACTATAAAAAAACGCCAGGCTATAGAGGAGATTGGCGGTGAACTGCCTCCCATATGGATGATAGGTGTCCGCTTATTCTTTCTCGGCGGTGTAGTTATTGCCTTGACTTACCTATATGCCAGTGGTCGACCAGGCACATCCTTTCCTATACCTGGTTTGATACTATTTATCATCATGATAATCTATACCTTCATAACTGAAAAGACTGTAATGGGTAGACATATATACTCAGTGGGTGGCAACAGAAAGGCAGCAGGTCTTTCAGGGGTGAATACCCGTCTTGTGGACTTTCTTGTAATGATGAATATGTCTATCCTTGCATCCCTCGCAGGGCTCATGTTTATTGGCCGAGCCACTGCATCAGGGCCCTTTGACGGTGTTGGATGGGAACTCGATGCTGTCTCAGCGGTATTCATTGGTGGTGCTGCAGTTTCAGGTGGTGTAGGCACAGTAATCGGCTCAGTGGTAGGTGGTATGGTAATGGCTGTTCTAAACAATGGACTTCAGCTCATGGGTATTGGTGCTGATATGACACAGATGATAAAGGGAATGGTGCTTATCTTAGCCGTTGCCTTTGATGTGTATAGCAAGTCTCAGGGCAGGCCATCTGTCATAGGCTTAATTTTTAAAAGGCATGAAATAAGCCATGCCACTGACAATGCAGGTAAAGTAAAGGCATATTCACCAATTCAAAAACTTATAGTTGTGATTCTCTCTATTGCTGTTATCACAGTTGTTTCTATAACACTTATTGCATTTTATAAGAGTTTTTTTAAGGCATCCCATTCAATGAGTCGTGAGGGTGAAAAGACTGGTTTTCCAAAGGACTCTCTCATAGGTGTTGCCCTGCCACAGAAGACCTCTGAAAATTGGGTTCTGGCAGAAAGACTATTCAAAGAAGGTCTATCTAAAGAAGGTTATAAGACATATATACAGTTTGCCAACAGCGGTGTATCAGAGCAGGAAAATCAGATACTCACAATGGTATCAAAGGGTGCCAGGGTCATAATTATTGGTGCAATTGATGGCTCACAGCTTGGCTCAGAGGTGAGAGAGGCAAAAAAATCAGGGGCTTACATCATTGCCTATGACAGGCTCATAAAGAATACAAAGGATGTGGACTATTATGTCTCATTTGATAATTTCAAGGTAGGTGAGTTGCAAGGCAAGGGTCTCATCGAGGGCCTTAAAAAACATAAGGGTCAACCACCATGGAATATTGAGCTTATTGCCGGGTCTCCTGATGACTCTAACAGCCAGGTATTCTTTGACGGGGCAATGAGTGTCCTTAAACCTCTCATTGAAAACGGCACACTGAGGGTTAAATCAAAACAGGTTGCCTTTACCCAGGTGGCCACACAGGGCTGGAAGGCAGAGAATGCACAGAAGAGGATGGATACAATCCTTGCCGGTGTATATAGAGACGAACCACTACATGGCATCTTATCCCCTAATGATACCCTTGCCCGTGCTGCCTTGACCGCGGTGCGTTCAGCAGGTAAAGAGATACCAGTGACAACAGGACAGGACTCTGAGGTAGAGTCCATAAAATCAATCCTAAGGGGTGAGCAGTACTGCACAGTGAAGAAAGATACCTCTGCCCTTGTGAAACGGGCAATAACCATGGTCAATGAGCTCAAGCAGGGCAAGAACCCAACAGTAAACAATACAAAGAGTTATAACAATGGTGTGAAGATTGTACCTGCCTATCTCATTGAGCCAGAGATAGTGACATTAGAGAACATCCACGAGGCATACAAAGATGACCCTGTACTAAAAGACATTATCAAAAAATAAATGCCACCTGACCCCTACATGGTTTAAATGGGATTGTTTAGATTAGACCTGGCTATGGATATTTTATAAATGTAGATGGACTATTTGTGGGTTTCATCAAGGGCATTACGAAGTATCTTTGCCCAGTCCCTGAAGGTTGCCTCCACCTGGCTCCATCTTGTCCAGACCTTTGTCGCTGCCTTTATGAGATCCATCCTGTTTTCTGCCACCAGCTCCCCAAGAACCTCTCCAGTTAAGGAATCCATGAACTGTGCCTCCACTGTTACCTCGCCTGCATCTATTGGAAAGCATAAAATCACTGTTGCAGCTATGTTTATGCCAGGGTTGACAGGTTTCAAATGGGTGATGGCACTTTTTATCCTGAGCACGTCTTCTGCTGGCCTATCCACTACAGGATATCCGTCCTTTACTGCATCTATTACATATTCCCTTAATTTTTTTGCCAGTGACTCTTTTTCCTCCTGAGACATCTCCCTCTGGGAACGTGCCTTATCTATTATTACCTCCACAGGGTCGATCATAAGTCTTTTATATCTTTTAAATGCATTGCCATCTTTCTCCCACCAGAATAAACCCCTGTATTCACTGTCTTCTTTCAGGGAGTCATATCTTGATAGAAAACCAGAGGGTTTTATGCCCCTTGATGCACAACCTGTAAAGAAAAAGATAGAGATAATTAGCATAAAAGAAAGCATTTTTTTATTCATCCTGCCTCATAGATTTATATTTGTTGTGGTCTTAACTAAAATATTTTACCTCCTGAGAAGTAACTCAGGGAGGATAAGGGAGAGTTTAGGCACATATGTGAGCACAAGAAGACAGCCAATAAAAATTGCTATATATGGCAATACTGCCCTGCCTATCTCAACAAGAGAACGCCTCATAATAGCCATTGAGACAAAGAGATTCAAGCCAAAGGGAGGGGTAAGAAAACCGCACTCTATATTTACGATCATTAAGATGCCAAAGTGGACAAAGTTTATATCATATCTTGACAGGGTCTCTACAAGGACAGGGGATATGACAATAACAGCGGTGACTATATCCATTAGCCCACCTATAATCAGCAAGACAAAATTTATTGCAAGGAGGAAAACCCATCTACTGTCTACATGATTCATAATGATCTCTGCAAGCTTTTGAGGAAGCTGCTCTACAGTAAGGAGCCATATAAAGGTCATGGCGCATGATAAAATAAACAATAGACACCCTGAAAGTATTGCTGAATCTCTACAGATGTTTATCAATTTTTTAAAATTAAGTTCCTTGTAGATAAAAAGTTCAACAAAAAGGGCATATATAACTGACACTGCAGCGGCCTCTGTTGGTGTAAATACTCCACCGTAAATTCCACCTAAGACAATAAAAGGCAGTAGCATAGCCCAAATTCCGTCTTTTATAATTTTTAAAGCGTCCTTAAAAGTGTATCGAGTTTTAGAATACCAGCCATATCTTTTTGCCATAACATATGAGTAAACCATGAGGCACATGCCTATAAATATACCTGGCAAGAAACCTGCCATGAATATCTCTGCCACAGAGATATTCATTACAAGTGCATAAAGTATCATAGGTATACTGGGGGGTATTAGAATACCTAAAGACCCTGCAGAGGTGAGTAGCCCAATAGAAAATCTCTCACCATACCCCTCCTTGATGAGGGCTGGCATCATTATACTGCCAATGGCAATAACCGTTGCAGGAGATGAGCCTGATATGGCGGCAAAGAAGATACATGCCATGACAGAAGCCATGGCAAGACCACCAGTAAATCTGCCAACAAAAAGCTTCATTATATTCACTAACCTCTCAGATATTGCACCTTCTGCCATGATATTACCGGCGAGGATAAAAAATGGAACTCCGAGGAGGACGAAATTATCAAGTCCATTAAATAATTGCTGGATCAGGGATGTAAGGGGGGTTTTAGCTATAAAAAAAAGATAGATCGCTGTGGTGGTTACAAGGACAATAGAGATGGGAATACTCAATGTAAGAAGGACAAAAAAGCATATAAACAATATAGTGAGATTCACTTACTCTCCTTTTTTCTTACCTTCTCGAAGGGTTCATTCTTGAGAAATTTTTTAAAATGTCTATAAGAAAGAGCAAAAAACCTCAAAGACATGGTTACGGAGAAAAGAGGAATGGAGATATACGGTATATACATAGGTATCTGCATGGCTGAGGATTTTACACCAAACTTAATGGTTGATTGTATGTGTTGTATCCCATAGTAGATAAAAAGTATTAATGCAAGACCTGATATTAAATAGGCTATGGTTTTGATTAAATGACTTATTCTGTCAGGTGCATATTCAGTTAATGCCTCCATGGAAAAATGTGTGCCATATTTTACTCCTATAGCTGCACCAAGGTATGTACAAAAAACTAAAAGATAATTTGCAAGTTCCTTAAACCATGTAAATGAATAGGAAATTGTATAGCGGAGAAAGGTTTCTAAAAATGTAAGGCATGCAAGAAATAGGAGAATTATACCACATAACAATTCTTCAAATTTGTTAAGCCCTTTTATAAAATTTTCCATTTTTTAAAAAAAGAGGGGTCATAAAGACCCCTCAATGGTTAAATTATCTCTTTTGAGAATAGTATTTAATCTTGTTTATGTAAAAATTATACCATTCTTCACCGTAGACGCCTTTATATTTTTCGTGAACAGGCTTTACTGCATTTCTGAATGCCTCAAGTTCTTTTTCTGTAAGGATGACTACATCTACCTTCTGCTGTTTAGCCTTCTCTAAGGCCTCTACCCTATTTTTTGCATTTTCTTCCCTGTTCACCTTAACTTGCACATCTGCTGCCTCGCGGAAGATCTTCTGTTGTTCAGGGGTTAGAGAATTCCAGAATTTTTTGTTTACAACAACAGGGCATTCTGTAAGTATATGGTTTGTTATAGTAGCAAATTTATTAACCTCTGTGAATTTCATTAAGATAGATGTATAAATAGGGTTGTCCTGGCCATCTATTACCTTTTGCTGTAAGGCATTATATATTTCAGGAAATGGCATAGGTGTTGGGTTAGCTCCAAGGGCCCTGAAGGTATCTATAAAGATTGGGCCTTCTACAACTCTAATCTTTAAACCCTTTAAATCCTCTGGTTTTCTGATGGGACGTTTTGAATTTGTCATATCCCTGAATTCATTTTCTGTATACCCTATAAATACAAATCCTTTTTCATCGCAATATTTTGCAAATCTCTCCCTAACCTCTTTATCATCAAGAACCTTATAGGCCACCTCCCTGTTAGGATATATAAAAGGAAGCTCAATGATGCCCATCTGGGGAACAAAATTTGCCAATACATTGGCTGTCACTGCTGTCATATGGAGGGTACCTGACTGGACCTGTTCTGTCATGGAGCGTTCACCACCTAACTGGCCAAGTGGGAATACCTGCACCTCTATCTCTCCCTTTGTCTTTTCTGTCACATATTTGGCAAATGCCACAGCTGCCTTATGCTGGGGATGGATAGGGGGGCCTACATGGCCATATTTAACAATGACCTTAGCCTCAGCAATGACAAAAAAAGATGTCAAAAACGCAAGGACCATAAAACCAATAAAAATAGTTCTTTTAATCATCTGTTCCCCCTTAATCTTAGATTTATCATGTAGAAATTTTTATATAAAAAAAATTATATGTCAATAAAAAATCCTATTTTCCATTGACAGAAACCACATATATCTAATAAGATTCATATATGATTGAATTTTTAACAGATCTATTCTTAGACCTATACGAGAACTTCACAGACATATTCCTTAATATCATTGTCATGATTGTCGTCATGATAGGCGGTTTTATAATAAGCTGGTTCATAAAGAAACTCTTATCAAAACTCCTCATGATATTCAAATTTGACAGGTGGGCAGAGGATGCAGGTATTGTCAACTTCCTCAAAAAAGGTGGGGTCACAACGCTACCATCCATGATTATAGGCAAGATGGCCTTTTGGCTTTTTATTGTTGTGTTTTTCTCATTCGGTCTCAATTTTATAGGCATAAGCCAGTTCAGTGAATATGCCTCAAGGATATCTGCAGCCTTACCCAGCATCATCGTATCCCTTTTGATAGTGGTCATAGGGATCACCTTCAGTAACTTTCTTGGCAGGCTTATCTTTATGGCCTGTGAGAATGCAAATATTAAATATGGAGACTTAATATCAAAGAGCATAAGGATATTCCTCATCATTATCACCTTTGGTATAGTCTTTGAATATATCGGTATAGGAAACACCATCATCAACATAAGCTTTCTTATTATATTCGGTGGTATTATACTTACCCTATCCCTTGCCCTTGGCATAGGTTTGAGCAATGTGGTAGGAGACCTGATAAAAGACAAGGTCAAACTCAAATGGGAAAAAAGGCATAGACCACAGGGCTCAGATTTAGAGGAGGAACCCCGTAAACCACTCTAATGCGAAATTGATAGCCCTCTGTCTATGGTCAGGGTCAGACAATATATGGTCTGCCCCTTTTATGACCTCCAGCCTCTTTGGCTCCTTAATATGATTGAAGATAGCTATGCCCTCTTCATATGGAACTACCTCGTCCATATCCCCATGAATGACCAGGGCATGGGAGACATTCTTTGCCTCATTTAAGACATCATATCCTGAAAAATCATCAAAGATAGCATCACTGAATCTTATATCTGATATGGTATCCCCTTTCTCCTTCTTAAGCCTATAAGGTGTTGCCCAGAGGGAAAGACACCTGATCCTCTTGTCCCTTGATGCCTTTATCAAACCTGTGACGCCTCCAAAGCTGCTACCTAATATACCAAGCCTTTCAGGGTCTATCATCTTGTGACCCATGACATATGCTGTAACAAAGTCAAGGTTTTCCAATCTTATGGTGAGGGTTGTATCCTCAATTCGTCCTGTACTTTCACCGCAACCGTGGTAATCAAACCTGCATGTTCCAATCCCTGCGTCCCTGAACACCTCTGATATGGCAACATATTTAGAGCTCTCCTTTGAGCTCACAAGACCATGAGATAGTATGACACAGGGGTATCTGCCCTGTCCATCAGGGGCTACAAGTATACCCTTTATATGATTGTACTGTGATTTTAGCTCAAATACCTCTGTCATGGTATCATTCCTCCATATCTGTTAAGTAGTATCTCTTCCAGGGGTATAAGGTTTAAGACATCCTCCCTGTTGTATTCCAAAAGTAGATTAAGGGCGTCAACTCTTCCTTTTTTCACATATATCTCCCAGAGGGTCATGGCATTGTATCCGTTTATACCCTCAGTCTTTCTCTTTATGCCGAACATCTTTTCCAGTTCCTTAAGCCCCCCTTTAATCCCGAGCCTTCTTTTGACCTTCAAAAGGTCTATGGATTTATGGGTAGATTTAAGGTCAAGGTCAAGGCACTTTTTAATCTGGGGCAGGTCAAAGTTATCACCATTGAAGGTAACAATGGTATCGGCAATGTTTATAATACCTGAGAGGTTATCTGCTGTGATGCCTGTTCCCTTTAACTGCACAAAACCATAGACATCTGTATATACGCCTATAATGCATATATTACCTCTTCTGTCTGTTTCAATATCAAGATAAGCCTTCATGCTATCCTTTCAAATATTTTTATGTCCTCAGCGTTACAATACCTATCATACCAAGGGAAAAAAAGAAGATATTTGCAAACCAGGCAGCAAAGATGGGTGGAAATATATCAGAATACCCAAAAGAAAGGGATATGGAGTGGAAAAACCAGTAGAATATCCCAACCAAGATACCTGTAAATATCCCCTTTGATATGTGTTTTGTCTTTGCATACCTTAAACCCACTGAAAAGGCAGCAAAGACCATGATAAGATTTATAAATGGAAAGGCGATCTTATTGTAGAGGTCAACATGGTATCGCCTTACATCGTGTCCATCCCTCTTCATCTTTTTAATGTACTTTGATAGTTCTCTATACCCCATATCCTCAGGATTTCTCTCTGTTGCCTTAAATATAGCAGGGTTCTCTTTGATAATATCTTTCATTTCGCTAAAAGTATTCTTTTTCAAGATAGTATCCTTGTCAAAGCTCCTCTCCACCACACTAAAGAATGTCCATGAGCCATTATTCCATACCCCTTTTTTTGCATCGAGCCTCTTTTTAATGGAGTAGTCATCAGACAACTCTATTACAGTGAGACCATTGATTATATCCTTTTTTGGGTCATACGAATCTATATTATTTATAACATTACCTCTTTTGAACCAGATTCTATCGTTCTTGAAGAAGACGTAGGGCTCTTCTTTTTTTATCTTCACCCTGTATATGTAGTCTGAGGCAGAAGATGTAAAGGGTTTTATCCATTCTGAAAGCCCAAAGGAGAACAATACAAGGACCAAAGAAAGGGCAGCAAAAGGTAACATCATGGATAGGGTGCTTATGCCTGATGTCCTTAATGTAACTATCTCGTTATTTCTTATCATCAGTATAAGCTGTATGAGCATGGATATGAGATATGCAAGGGGAAGTATCAGGTTTATATAATAGGGTGTCCTAAGGATAAGATACACAACACTGTTTAAAAAATTGCCGATAGTGGCGGTGAATATATCCATGTGCTCGAAAAACTCTATGGTTACAAAAACTACAATCCCGGCAATCTCTGTTATGACCAGATATCTTAATACATTGGTGATGAGGTATCTATTTAGTCTTTTCAATATAATCCCTCCACCTGTGCCTTATCTTCTCTGATATGGTGGTATATTCTTCAAAATTGAGGTTTCTAAGAAAGCCAAGGCCTATTAATATGACAACTATATTGGGCATAAAGGATGTTATAAAGGCCGGCACCCCAAATGTCTTGCCCATATTTTCTGTAAATGCCATCAACACATAATATAGAATAAATAGGAGCAGACTGTATAGTACACCTGAGAACTTGCCCTCCACCCTCCTTCTTATACCTAAAGGCACAGCAAGGAACATAAAAGAGATGGATGAAAGGGGTATGGAGAACTTTTTGAATATCTCGAGCATTATGTCATATCTATCAAGGCCACTGGCATTTATCAGGGCCTTTTTAAGCTCCTTTGTGTCCATCTCATATGGTCTTTTTCTCAAAGGGACATTGTGGGGGACATTTTTTTCAAGATTCATGGAGAAGGTGTATTCTTTAAAATAGAGGTTCCTGTAAATATCCTCTTTCTTTTCCCATCTGTGAAGGTTGCCGTCTTCAAGTAAGAAATTTAGGTCAAGAGTTACAGGGTCAAGATTTATAATACCCCTGTTTGCAGAGATCATCTGTTTTATGTCCTTATCCCTGTCGTCGGATACAAGTATCCCGCTCAACCTCTTATTATCCTTGTCAACCTTGTCTATGTATATGACAATTCCAGGGATATTGTCGTTGAAAATGCCCTCTCTGTCTTCTATAGTAATACCTTTTTTTACAACATTTATAAGAGTCTGTCTAAATAGATTCCCGCTGTTGGGTAAGAGTATCACTGTATTTAAGACCCCTAGGAAGGATATTAAAAAGCCTATCAATACCACAGGGACAAATAGATACTTGAGGTTTATACCGCTTGCCTTTAATGCCAAGACCTCATTCTCTGTGGATAGCCTGCCCAGTACCACTATGGTGGAAAGAAGAAAAGACATGGGCAGGGTAAAGGTGAGATAAGGAGGTGAGGAGTATATGATCAAAAGCAGTATGTCCTTTATCTCCACACCCTTATTTATGATCAGGTCAGTGAGCTGGCCTATCCTGCTTATGACCATTATAAAGGTCATAACAAAGATAGACAGAAGCAGTATCTGGAGTATCTCTTTAAATACATAGATATATATCTTCTTGTTCAGATATGCCAATAGATTCACTGGAAAAATTTAACATCTATCCATAAGCTATGTCAAATAGAGAACATTTTCAGGTATCTCATATATTAATTGAGTATTTTTTTTAAATCCTGTATCTTTTCAGAAAAAAAACGCCATGAAAAAGAGATTCAGACTGATAAGCGACTATAAGCCTGCAGGTGACCAGCCTGATGCAATAGCAAGGATTTCAGAGAATATAAAAAAAGGTATCAAACATCAGGTGCTCCTCGGTGTCACAGGTTCAGGCAAGACATTCACCATGGCTAATGTCATAGAGCGTGTCCAGAAGACAACCCTTATCATCTCCCATAATAAGACCCTGGCAGCCCAGTTATTTACTGAATTTAAGACCCTATTCCCTGAAAACGAGGTCCATTTTTTCGTAAGCTATTATGATTACTATCAACCAGAGGCATATATACCATCAACAGACACATACATTGAAAAGGACTCATCCATCAATGAGGAGATCGATAAATTAAGGCTCCTTGCCACAAACGCCCTGTTTGAAAGGGAGGATACCATAATAGTGGCAAGTGTATCATGTATATACGGCCTGGGTTCTCCTGAGGCATACTATGGGATGCTTATCCGCCTTGAGAGGGGTATGGAGATGAATAGGCAGACCCTCATGGAGATGATCATCCAGGGACAGTATGAGAGGAACGATATAGATTTCTACAGGGGCAGATTCAGGGTGAGAGGGCCTCATATAGACATCTTCCCTGCCTATGAGGAGGAGAAGGCATTTAGGGTCACCATAGAAGACGACAGGGTCTCATCTATCTATGTAATTGACCCTTTGACAGGTTCAGTGATAGAGGGGCTAAGACAATGTATCATCTTTCCCACATCCCATTATGTCATGCCAAGACAGACCCTTGAGGCAGCCATAGAATCCATAAGAGAGGAATTAAAAGGGCATCTCGCAGTACTTAGATCCCAGGGCAAGCTCCTTGAGGCTCAGAGGCTTGAGATGAGGACAAAATACGATATAGAGATGATGGAGGAGATAGGCTACTGTCAGGGCATAGAAAACTACTCAAGACACCTCACAGGTAGAAGACCAGGTGAGCCACCTCCAACCTTGATGGATTATCTACCCCAGGATGCACTTATAATAATAGATGAGAGCCATGTAACTATACCGCAGCTCAACGGTATGTACAGGGGTGACCGCTCCAGGAAAGAGACACTTGTAGAGTTTGGTTTCAGGCTCCCCTCTGCCCTTGACAATAGGCCCCTTACCTTTGATGAGTTCAGAGAGAGGACAAATCAGATCCTCTATGTTTCGGCAACCCCGGCAAGATATGAGCTGGAACAGGCAAAGGGCTGCATAATAGAGCAGATAATAAGACCTACAGGGCTAATGGACCCTGAGATAGAGGTAAGACCTGCAAGAAACCAGCTTGAATCCCTCCTTGGCGAGATAATAGATGTAACAGGCAGGGGTGAGAGGGTACTTGTCACTACCCTTACCAAAAGGTTTGCCGAGGATCTCACAGATTACCTCCTTGATAAGGGCATCAAGGCAAAGTACCTCCATTCAGATATAGATACCCTTGAGCGTGTGGCCATTGTCAGGGACTTGAGAACTGGAAAATTTCATGTCCTTGTAGGTGTGAATCTCTTGAGAGAGGGGCTTGACCTGCCTGAGGTATCCCTTGTTGCCATCCTCGATGCAGATAAGGAGGGTTTTCTCCG